>DTRM01000092.1 GCA_012965975.1 Chromatiaceae bacterium
AGAGCTTGGGGCGATCTGGATCGCTGAGACATGGATGGACGCACAGTTACCGCTCGTACCTCTGGGCGGAATGATTAGCGCTATGGTGTTGCTCAACGTTATTACCTGGTTGCGGCTGCAGCGACGAGACCAACCCAGCAATTGGGAGCTCTTTGTGCAGCTCGTACTCGATGTCAGTGCCTTTAGTGGTGTGCTTTATCTCACGGGCGGTGCGACCAATCCATTTGCCTGGCTTTACCTGTTACCGTTGGTGATATCGGCGACGATTTTGCCGCGCCGCTCGACGTGGGCGATCGCCGCACTCTCGATCGCCAGCTATTCACTGTTGATGGTTTACTATGTTCCGCTTCCTTATGCCGGCATGGAGCATGCTCATCATAGTGCGCCGCTTGACGGCGGGTTTTCGGCGCATATCTTTGGTATGTGGTTTGGATTCATACTCAGCGCTGGGGTGATTGCACATTTTGTTGTCAGCATGGCGGTCTCTCTGCGCGAGCGTGATCGTTACTTAGCCGAGGTCCGCGAGCACGCGTTACGTGATGAACGTCTTATTGCACTCGGTACGCTGGCCACCGGTGCCGCGCATGAGTTGGGAACGCCACTGGGAACCATTGCGATTCTGGCCGGTGAGTTAAAACATGAGTATCCGCCTGAACGGGATGCGGACCTTTACGACAAGGCCTGTATCATTTCCGATCAAATTAAGCGCTGTAAGGAAACCTTATCTGTTATCTCCGCTTCGTCGGGTGAGGCGCGCGCCGAGGCGGGACACCCTGTGTCGGCCAGTGATTACATTCACGATTTGATCAGTGAGTGGCGCTTGCAGCGACCGGTTGTGGCACTTGAATACCAGTCTACCCCGGACCCCCATAGTCGAACTTTACTGGCGGACCGAACCGTGACTCAGGCGCTGATTAACATATTGAATAATGCGGCTGATGCCTCGCCAAATCGGGTTGAGGTGGACACGCGCTGGGGTGGCCGACAACTCATCGTCGAAATTCGCGACAATGGTGAGGGGTTGGATCCGAAGACCGCGCAGATAGCAGGTCGTGAACCGATTTCGACCAAAGATAACGGCATGGGGGTTGGTTTGTTTCTTGCTCATGCGACCATTCGGCGTATGGGTGGCGAGATATCTCATGTTGACCGGGAGGGGGGTGGGACCTGTACCCAAGTTGTCCTTCCTCTATTTGACCAAGAAGCTATCCGCTGAGCTAGACGCCTACAATCATGACCACTGATATTGATGAAAAGCCGAATTTGCTATTAGTCGATGATGACGAGCTGTTTTGTCGCGTCCTCTCCGGCGCGTTATCGAGTCGCGGACTGGATGTACACGTCGCCTACAATATCACTGATGCATTGGAAGTCACCCGTGAACACGAGCCGGAATATGCCATCGTGGATTTGTGTATTGGCTCGGAGTCTGGTCTGTCGATGGTCAAGCAGCTGGTCGAGATCGATGCCAACACGCGCATCGTTATTCTTACCGGATATGCCAGCATCGCGACGGCTGTCGAAGGCATAAAGCTGGGTGCCGTGCACTATCTGACCAAACCCACGGATGCCGATGAGGTTGTCGCGGCGCTGCATTATGACGAGGGCAATTCGGAGATTCCGATCGCCACTCGTCCGGTATCGGTGAAACGTTTGGAATGGGAGCATCTGCAAAAAATACTCCTCGAATGCGATGGCAATATCTCAGCTGCAGCGCGGGCGCTCAATATGCACCGACGGACCTTGCAGCGTAAACTGCAGAAACGTCCGGTTAACGAATAGTTCCTGATAGGTAACTAGATCGACATACCTTTAATAATGAGGTGGACGTTCGCTGGATGGGTCGGTTGCGGCCCCAGACGGGTCATCCTCAAGGCTGATTAGCTTGGAATACAAATGCTTACAGGTCAGTTTGAGGTCATCGATCTGCGCCTGTTGTCGGCAGATGACGTCGTTCAGATCCTGAATCGTGGCCTCCTGATAGGCCAGTTTCAGCTCGATCGTTTCCAGTTGCTCGGAATTATCTAGGCTCATGGGTGCTGTGCTCATTGTAGACGGCCATAATCGATTTAAGCTCGGCCAGCACCGCAGCCTGCTGCTCGGAACTGAGATCGCGGGTTTGATCTATCGGCTGAGCGCTGTCAAGACGCGCGATAATATCGGTGACGCTGGTGCAACCAGTATCACAGATCGTCTCCACAATCTCGTCGACATGATCGGTACTCTGGGTTGCACAGGCGGCGGGCGGTGCCGAGAGTCCCCCAAACCAGAAATTTTCATCGCGCCCCAAAAAGTCATCATGTTGCATATAGTGGGTGCCATCACAGGAAAAATTCAGTCCGACCACGCCATTGACGATGTTCAGCGACCCTGAGCGCAGATACACCGTTTCGTCGGCAAATCGGAGCATGCGAAAGCGCTCGAAGATCTCCGGTATCGCCGAACGCGGCACCAGCGCCTGCTCGAAGTACGGGCGTTTAGGAAACGCCAGACAAGTATCAGGGTCGGTTAGTTCCTCATAATCCAGCAAGTGATAGACGTAGGGGTTATCGGCCTGCCACACGGTTGCGCGGCTGCTGGAAAAATGCAGTTTGCCATGAAAGACGCCGTGTTCCTCCATCAGTTCCTGCAACAAGGACAATACCTCGGCAAAATGCAGGTCCATGCGACTCTGCACCCGTTGTTGGTGAAACAGGCTGCCGCGAATCGCGGGATCGCCCTTGAGCTGACGCCATTCGTCGGTCTCTTTGTATAAGGACTCGGTGTGGGGCAGCTCGCGTAGGTCATAATCCGCGCCCAATACTGCAATGGGAGAGCCTTCGGCATCGCGGATCACGTGGATCGCGGTGAGTGACGGGCGTCGTTCGCTGAGGCTGATGTAGGCCTCCGACAGATGAAAGTCGGGACCGTCAAAAATGCCTTGTATATAGGGTCTTTCGGAGCGATCTCGACCGATCTGAGAGCGATCCAGGCCGTCCTGAGACGCGTTGGCGCTGATTTGGATACCGTTTGGGTCGGTCGCGTACAGATATTTACAGTAGGGTAGTGACGGAAAGGCATCCAGCAGAGCGATGCTCAACTTTTCGTTGTCCAACAGGATGTTTTCACACGTGCGCGCCAGTCGCGTCAGCGAATTTTCCAGCAGAATGCCAATCATCCGACGCTGATTTTTGATGCTTTCCTGTAACAAGCGATTCATGGTGAGGAGTTTACCGTAGTTGTGTGCGACTGTGATCCTAATGTCATTTAAGAACAGGCAAAAATTTAAATCAATAACCTACATCCAATTTCAATAATGAAACTCATGAGTCCGGTATAACTTCGTCGTCGACAATCTTGGACGAAACTGCCTGCATTGGCGCGAAACTTTCCGGTATACTTCTGGCTATTATATTAAAGAAGGGGGGGGATGGTGAACCAGCTTTTGCGACTGCGTGGCATCTGTGTATGCCTGTTATCGTTGCTGTCATTTGCATCCCTCGCGATCGAGCCTATCCTTCCGGTTCCGCTTGAGCATGGATTGGATGAGCGCAGAGTCGCGTTGGGCGACCGACTTTTTCATGATCCCCGGATTTCACCCGATGGCGTCCGCGCGTGTACGCAATGCCATGATTTGGGTGAGGGCGGCGACGACGGCAACAAGCTATCGGAAGCCTCGACCAACCGATTGTTTCTGATTAACTCACCTACGCTGTTTAATGTAAGCCTTAATTACCATCTTGCGTGGCGCGGCGCATTCAAGAGCCTTGATACCCACAAACGTAAAACCTTTTTGCGTTCAAACGGGGTGGATTATTCGCCCGAAGCCGTGGTTGAACGAATTTCTGGTGATGATTATTACCCGGCCGCATTTGCGGAGGCGTATGCGGATGGCCTGATCTTCGATAATCTGGTGGATGCGTTGGTAACATTTGAGCGCTCTTTGATTACACCGAATGCACGCTTCGATCAGTATCTGCGCGGTGACGTTGGGGCGATATCGTCTGACGAGAAACACGGGTACGACCTGTTCAAGTCCTACGGTTGTGTCTCGTGTCACCAGGGTGTGAACGTCGGTGGCAACCTGTTTCAGAGGCTGGGTATTTTTGCTGATCCGTTCAAGAAAAAGGGTCGGGTGATTACCAAGGCGGACCAAGGACGCTTCCTGGTTACCGGGGATGACGATGATATGCATGTGTTTCGAGTACCGAGTCTGCGCAATGTCGCGTTGACGGCACCGTATCTGCATGACGGATCGCAGAAGACACTGGAAGATGCGATCAAGGCGATGGCTAAGGCACAGCTGGGAGAAAAGCTACCCGACCGAGATGTGAAATTGATCGCAAAGTTTTTACGTACTTTGACTGGTGAGTACAAGGGTGAATCGATGGAACGCGAGACCTCAGTACTCGGTGATTCGGCTACCTCTCCGAGGAATGATGGGTGAGGTCGTACGTGGGCAAACACTTTGCCGCCATTGTCGTGTTACTTGTGGCTGTTGGATGGTTGTTTCAACAGGGGTCGTCCACCTATCGCAGTGTACACAACGATCTGCGACAAACCATTGCGGATCTATCGCAGGTCGATGCCGCACTCAAGGCAGATGTTCTGACGTCGCGGGGGGCATCGATTGGGCACTTTGACGCGTTGAATGCGTCTATGAATGCCACATTTATTCATTTCGACCAGCTCAGTTCTCTCAGTCGCTGGATTACCGGTCCAGACGGCGAATCCATTCACCAGCTATTGCTTGAAACCCGCGATGTTGTACAGTTGCGGGAGCAGTCGCTTGAGCGATTTAAGTCAGAGCTCGCCTTGTACCGTAATTCCTTGCATTACGTGACACACCTGATTTCACAACTTGCGCCGACTGTTGGTACTGATACGGTGGTCCAACTCAGTGCGCTGTCGAACATGGTGCTTACGCTCGACAGTTCCCCGGAGAGTTATCGCAGAGCAGATGTTTCGGCGGTGCTTGACAAGCTTCAGCAGGCGGCCAAAGGGTCGCCCTCCAAGTCGCGTATAACCGTCCTGGTGAAACACGTGCGTTTGTTGGTTGATACCTTGCCGGGTATTAATCAATCCATTGGTCGATTGGTGGCACCCGATCTGAGTCAGCAGTTGAGGCGTCTGCAGTCAGCCTACGCGCTGGTTAGTGACCGGACTCATCGCTATTCGGAACTTTCGCGATTTGCGATACTTGCCATTGCGGTTGTTCTGTTGGGTTATCTAACGGTCGTTTTCCGCCGCTCCCGCCGTGGAGTCATTGAAATACAGTCAGCGAATCTTCGGCTCAAGGAAGAAATAGCGAATCGACGTCGGAGCGATTCGATGATGGCCAACCAGAATATGGTATTGACCAAGTTGGTGCGTGGCGATGCGCTGGAGCACGTGTTGGCGTCGTTGTGTCTGGGCGTAGAGACGCTGATCGAGGACAGCATGGGCTCGGTATCACTGGCCAGTGATGACGGTCGGTCGCTGGTGAATGGCATCGGCCCCAGTCTGCCGCCTGACTATGCAGCAGCGATGCAAGGGTTGTTGGTTGCAGAGGGCTCTGGTTCTTGTGGTACAGCCGCGTGTCGCATGGAACCGGTCTATGTTGAGGATATCGCGGTCGATCCGCTGTGGGCCGACTTTCTGGATTTGGCGCGAGAACATAACATTCATGCGTGTTGGGCAATTCCGCTTATCAGTCATTCAGGCGCGTTGTTTGGCACTATTGCGGTGTCATTGCGGCATCCCGCGGCACCGACCGATAGCGACAAACGAATACTGCAGTCTGCGTCTTCACTGGCATCGCTTGCGATCGAGAGACGGCGTGCCGAGCAGGACTTGTTCGAGGAAAAAGAGCGGGCTGAGGTCACGTTACATTCCATCGGTGATGGCGTGGTGACTACAGACCGCGATGGGACCGTCGAGTATATGAATCCGGTCGCGGAGGCGCTGACGGGTTTGAGTCTGGATAAGGCACGCGGGCGTAACCTCAGTCAGGTGCTGGTTCTGCGTGATGAAGTCAGTGGTGAGGACGTTTCATTGCCAGTCGAAAACTGTATTCGGGATGAAATAATCAGTTCTCTGTCCGGCAATACGCTACTCATCGGACGTGATGGACAAGAGTTTTACATCGAGCAATCCGTGTCGCCTATTCGTCATCGTGATGGTTCGATCGGGGGCGCGGTTGCAGTGTTCAGTGACATCAGCGAGTCTCGCGCGTTGACCAAGAAAATTGCCTTTCAGGCCTCTCACGATTCTCTTACCGGCTTGGTGAATCGGCGAGAGTTTGAAGATCGGCTTGATAAGGCGATAGTCAGCGCGAGAAGTGGGCTCTCGACCCATGCGTTGTGTTATCTGGATTTGGATAACTTCAAGATCGTAAACGATAGCTGTGGTCACGCGGCGGGTGATGCGTTGTTGAAGGAGTTGGCACAAAAGTTGGGTCAACGTGTTTATGACCATAACGTACTGGGACGCTTGGGTGGGGATGAGTTTGGCGTGCTGATGCTGGATTGCGCTATCGCGAAAGCGAATATCTTTGCCGAAGACCTGCTCACGGCGGTTCGGGAATTCCGTTTTTCTTATAATAGCTCTATTTTCGAGGTTGGCGTCAGTATCGGCTTGATTGAGATCGCGGAGGGTACGGTTGATCGACTGGAGTTGATGGCGCTCGCGGATGTGGCATGTTACGCGGCCAAGGACGCGGGACGAAACAGGATTCATCTGCATCAGCAGGAGGACGACGAACTGAAACCGAGACTTCAGGAAATCACTTGGGCGTCGCAGATCGACCGCTGTATTAAAGAGAACCGATTCAAACTCTATTGCCAGAAGATCCGTCCGGCGTTTAACGATGACCGCGAGCATATACACTACGAGGTATTGCTGCGAATGGTTAACGACGATGGCACGTTGGTACTGCCCGAGGCGTTTATTCCTGCATCCGAACGTTATGGCGTCATGTCTCATGCTGATCGATGGGTGATCAGTGCAACCTTTGCCGAGATCGCCAGGCTCGATGCTGCGGGTGTAGGTGAGGATCTGGGTTTTGGCTTGTCGATTAACCTGTCGGGTAATTCACTGAGCGATGATGGGCTATTGACGTTTGTGCGTTCCGAGTTGGCCCGGCATGCCATTTCACCCGAGCGAGTTTGTTTCGAGATTACTGAAACGGCGGCGATCACGCATTTGGAATTGGCAACCGATATTATCCGTGAGTTGCGCCGGATTGGTTGCCAGTTTGCACTGGACGATTTTGGCAGCGGTCTTTCGTCGTTTTCCTATCTTAAACAATTACCCGTTGACTATCTCAAGATCGACGGCAGCTTCGTGCTTGAAATGATTAACAGCGATGTTGATGCAGCGATGGTTTCCGCGATTAATGAAGTTGGCCACGCGATGGGTATCGCGACCGTGGCGGAATCAGTAGAAGATGCCACAACCCTTGATCGACTGCGCGGGATCGGTGTTGACCTGGTGCAGGGATATCATATCGAACGACCATTTCCGCTGGATCAGCTCAAGCAACGGGTGGGTGATGGTGGTTCGGCCCCCTTGGGTGACCCGCTAGACCGGGACGTGGCGTTAGCCTCTATGAGTCCCAGTGCAACGGTAGCGGAGCCATCGTCCAGCGCCAACGTTCAGTCATCAACCCCAGACGACAAGTCGCATAGATAAAGTAACCGCGTACCATTTCCCCTTATTTCGTCTATCCACCCAAGCTCTTGGAAACAATTTCTGAGACATCTTTAGACAAGCCATGGCTCGCGATTACCCGCTCCAGCGCAGCAGTCATACGCGTTTGACGATTACTATCATAGCGCCGCCAGCGTGAAAGCGACGATACCAGTCTCGCCGCAATCTGCGGGTTGAGTCGATCCAACGCAATCGTCTGGTCGGCAATGAAATTATATCCGGCACCATCGGGGCGATGAAAATGATGTGGATTTCGATGCGCGAACGCCCCCAGAAGGGCTCGTACCTTGTTGGGGTTTTTCATGCTGAAGCAGGGATGATCCAGCAGCGCCACCACCGCGTCGAACGTATTCGCGAGTCGTGAGGTTGCCTGCAGCCCAAGCCATTTATCGACCACCAACGCATCGTTTTTCCAGCGCTCGTAAAATGCCATGAGCGCCTCATCACGTTGGCTGCAGTCCATATTCGTCAGGGGAGTCAGTGCGCCCAGTGAGTCTGTCATATTGCTTGCGTTGTTAAATTGTTGCATGCACAGGGTTTGGACATCGCTGTTGTCCCGTTCCGCGAGGTAGGAAAGACACAGGTTACGAAGCTGCCGTTTACCCATGGCTTGTGGGGTTGGCGCATAGTTCCCCTCAACCAGATTGTCGTCATAGGTGCGGCGGATCTCGGTGTGCAGTTGTTGCGCGATTTCGCGCTTCAGGTCGATGCGCGTGTGATGGATGCTGTCGACATCAATTTCCGACATCTGTTCACCGGCGTAACTTTCTCCGGGCAAGGTCAGCGTCAGGGCAAAAAATGCCGGGTCATTCGCGGATTCCTGCAGAGCGGAGCCAAGGCCTTTGATCAAGGTAGCAGCGCTCGGATCTGGTTGTTTGTTATGGCGAGCTGCAACTCGGGACAGCATCAGGCGCAGTGACAGCTGCTGTCCCGAATCCCAGCGGTTGTAGGCATCGGAATCGTTGGCCAGCAGAAAGGCAAGATCTTGGTCGGAATGGTCGTAACACACTTGCACCGGTGCCGAGTATCCGCGCAGAAAGGAAGGCACCGGTTTTTCCTTAACATCGACAAACTCGAAGGTCTGTGATTGCTGCGTGATGTTCAGTATGGAGGTGGACTCTGGCGCTTTCTGTGCTTGGTCTGACACGGTCAGCGGCATGTCGGAGCCGGAGGCATCCAGTAGTCCGAGCGCCAGTGGAATGTGAAACGGCTGTTTGTTGGTTTGTCCCGGGGTGTCGGGACAGGATTGAGTGACACTTATACGATAGCGGCATTGCGCTTCATCATAGTCGGTTTCAACCACGAGTCGCGGTGTACCCGCCTGTTGATACCAGCGTTGAAAGATCGATAAATCAGCCTCATTGGCATCTTGCATGGCGGCAAGAAAGTCTTCAGTGGTGACGGCCTGTCCATCATGACGTTGAAAATAAAGATCCATGCCCTTGCGGAAACCATCGACGCCCAGCATGGTGTGATACATGCGTACGACTTCGGCACCTTTGTTGTATACGGTGCTGGTGTAGAAGTTACTGATCTCCTCATAGCTTTCGGGTCTGATCGGATGTGCCATGGGCCCGGCATCTTCGGGATACTGACTGCTTCTCAATATGTTGACATCCATAATCCGCTGTACCGATCGTGCCGCCATATCGGCGGAAAATTCCTGGTCCCGAAAAACCGTCAGGCCTTCCTTGAGACTGAGTTGGAACCAGTCGCGACAGGTGACGCGATTGCCGGTCCAATTATGGAAGTATTCATGACCGATAACCGACTCAATACCCTGATAGTCACCATCGGTTGCGGTATCCGCGCTGGCCAACACGTATTTGGTATTAAATATATTCAGTCCCTTGTTTTCCATCGCGCCCATGTTGAAGTCATTGGTGGCGACGATCATGAACATGTCGAGGTCATACTCAAGACCGAAAATATCTTCGTCCCACTTCATGGCTCGCTTTAGCGAGTCCATCGCGTAGTCGCACTTGTCGATGTTTGTGGGTTCAGTGTAAATCCGCAGTTTGACCTGGTTGCCTGATTGCGTGGTAAAGCTGTCTTCGATGCTGGATAGATTGCCCGCCACCAGTGCGAACAAATAGGTCGGCTTGCGGTGGGGGTCTTGCCAGCGAACCCAGTGCCGGTTGTTGTCACTACTGCCTCGATCAATCGGGTTGCCGTTTGATAGCAACATCGGAAACTGCGATTGATCAGCCTCAATGGTCGTGGTGTAGGTGGCCATCACATCCGGTCGGTCGAGGAAGTAGGTGATTTTTCGAAAGCCCTCTGCCTCGCATTGAGTACAGTAGGTGTCACCACTTTTATAGAGACCCTCGAGCGAGGTATTGTTGTGAGGGTAGATTCGGGTGCGGATCTCGACTACGCAGTCATCGGGTATCGTGTTGAGCGTCAGCGAGTTGTCGTCGAGTTGATATTCGTCTGCGGTCAGTGGTTGTTCGTTTATTGTCACCGAGAGCAGTTCGAGTTCCTGACCGTCGAGCACCAACTCGCCGCCATCTGCACGATCGGGGTTTCGCCGCATTTGCATTCGCGACGTGACCACGGTGGCATTTGAATTCAGCTCAAAATGGAGGTCGACGGAATCGATCAAAAAAACGGGTGGCTGATAGTCTTTGAGGAAGATGGTTTTACTGCTAGGTTCGGTCATCGTCGGCGGGTCGAATTGTTGCTGTGTATGTGCCTAGTGTAACGCGTAATCGAGAAAGCGCCGATAAATTCATCGCCGTCAACCCAAAGACCACCTTCGTCATCCCGGCGTAGGCCGGGATCCAGTGGCTTGGGACCAAGGATT
>DTRM01000093.1 GCA_012965975.1 Chromatiaceae bacterium
CGCGCAGGGGGTGAGACATTGCCTTCAGGGAGCGGGCAGCGCGATCGATATCTTCGTCCGCAGTGATTAATGTTTCTACATCGGCATTCATAATTTTTCCACGTCTAAGTACAGCCCACACCAGCGAGCATTGACCAAACAACGCCCTGTGCTTTCATTAACTTTATAATACAATAATACGCTATTTTTCGAGTGAAGGCATTTTTTTGGCTCCCGGCCAGTGCCGTTTAACGGATTGATTTAGCGCTGCAGGGCTAGAGAAAACTCGTTATAGTTCAATTGGTTCCGAGTAGATCAAGCGCCGACGCCCTTGGTGTGGCGGCCGAACTGAACCATAAGTGATTGATAATCAAAGGAAACAATGTTTAATGGCTAAGCGCCCAAAACCGATTGCCCTGATCATTCTGGATGGATGGGGATATCGCGAAGACCCCGACGATAACGCGATTCTGGCGGCGAGCACCCCAGAGTGGGACCGCCTGTGGAACGAATGTCCGCATACGTTGATCCATGCCTCGGGAGCGACGGTGGGCCTACCCGGCGAGCAAATGGGTAATTCCGAGGTCGGACACCTGAATCTGGGCTCTGGCCGCGTCGTCTACCAGGAGTTCACCCGCGTTAACCGTTCGATCCGCACCGGGTCATTTTTCTCCAATCACACCCTGCTGCGTGCGGTAAAACAGGCGGCGGAGACCGATAAGGCCTTGCATGTTTTTGGGCTGCTGTCTCGCGGCGGCGTGCACAGCCACGAAGATCACATCCACGCGATGATCAAGATGGCGCTCGATAATGGCGTGAGTAAAGTGTATTTACACGCCAGTCTGGACGGTCGGGATACCCCGCCGAAAAGTGCGGAGGAGTCGATCGCGCTGATGGAGGAAAAATTCATCGAATATGGCGGTGGCCGTTTTGCTTCTGTGGTCGGACGTTTTTATTCGATGGATCGCGACCATCGCTGGCCGCGCGTTGAGGCGGCCTACGATTTGATCACTCAAGGTAAAGGCGAATATCAATCCGAAACGGCACTTGAGGCGCTGGAGGCTTCTTACGCCAGAGATGAGACCGACGAGTTTGTTAAAGCCAGCGCGATTGTTCCCGCGGGCGAAGCGCCGGTTGTCATGGAAGATGGCGACGTGGTTGTTTCAATGAATTTCCGCTCTGATCGCGCACGCCAACTGACACGAGCGTTTACTGAGCCTGATTTTGATGGCTTTGAGCGCAAACTAGTACCCAAACTGGGTAGCTACACCAGCCTCACCGAATACAACCGTGAGTTTGATGTGCCGATCGCCTTTCCACCGGAGCGCCTGCCTAACGTGTTTGGCGAGTATTTATCAAGCAAGGGCATGCGCCAACTGCGCATAGCCGAGACCGAAAAATACGCCCATGTCACGTTCTTTTTTAATGGTGGTGAAGAGCAGCCATTCGAGGGCGAAGACCGGATTCTTATTCCATCGCCACAGGTGGCTACGTACGATAGTCAGCCGGAGATGAATGCGCCACAGCTTACCGATCAGCTGGTCGGTGCGATCGAGTCGGGTTTGTACGATGCGATCATCTGTAATTTTGCGAACGCAGACATGGTTGGCCATACCGGAGATTTTTCGGCGGCGGTCAAGGCGGTTGAGTCACTGGATGTTTGTCTTGGGCGCATTCGCCAGAGCCTGCACAAAATCGGCGGCGAGATGCTGGTGACCGCCGACCATGGCAATGCTGAGCAAATGCGAGGCGAAGGCACCGGTCAGCCCCATACCGCGCACACTACGAATCCGGTGCCATTGGTCTATGTCGGTCGGGAGGCGTATTTTTCAGAATCGGGTGGCGGCTTATCAGACGTGATCCCAACCATGCTTGCTCTTATGGAGCTGGATCAACCCATCGAAATGACAGGTAAGTGCCTGCTTTCGATGGGCGGCGGCCCGAAGGCTGTTGGGTGAGCGCTCCTGTTGGAGCCCATGCGGATTAGGTCCACGTCGTTACCCGTAACACTGGCATTACTGATGCTATTGTGCGGTTCGTCAGCGACCGCCGCTGAGGCTGATCAACAGAAACTTGAGCGATTGCGTCAGCGCATAGCCGAACTGCAAACCAGCCTCAATGAGGTGCGTGGACAACATGCCGTTGAACTCCGGGAGTTACAATCGGTCGAATCCGACATAGGCCGAGTGGCGCGTGAGTTACGCCGTTTGGGACACAAACAGCGGGGCGTCGAAGATCGGGTCAGTGACCTCAAGCAGGAGGGTATCGACCTGCGCGCGCAGGTCGTCCAGCAACAGCGGTTGTTGGCGAACCAATTACGAGCGGCCTACGCCATGGGGCGCCAACAACAGGTCAAGATGCTGCTAAGTCAACAGACCCCTGCGACCGTGAGCCGAATGATTGGCTATTACCGCTATTTCAATCGGGCGCGTCAGGACCAGCTGCGGGACTTGAACGCGAGCCAGCGGGCGGTGGCTGACAACGAGAACCACTTGACGCAGCAGCTCAGTGAGTTGGCGAACATCGCCCGCCAGCGCGAGTCTGACCGCGCACGGCTGCTGACCGCGCGCAAGGATCGCCAGCAGTTGTTGGCGCAGCTGTCGCTGGCGGTGGAGGATACCGATACCAGTATCCAGCGCCTGCGCGCGGATGAGCAACGCATGCTCGAGTTGGTGGACTCATTGAGTCAGCAGATAGAAGCGGAGTTGACTGCGGTTGCAGCGCCTTCGTTTGTCGCGTCCCAGGGTCAGCTGCAATGGCCTGTGCAGGGTACGCTCAAGGCCAGGTTCGGCCACCCGCGCGGGGTCGGGCGACTGCGCTGGGATGGGGTGCTGATTGAAGCGGGTGAGGGCGATGCGGTGTATGCCGTGGCTCCGGGTCAGGTCGTTTTTGCAGATTGGTTGCGAGGATTTGGGTTGTTGCTGATCGTCGATCATGGCCAGGGATACTTGAGTTTGTATGGGCACAATCAGAGCCTGTTCAAGGAATTGGGCGAATGGGTCGAAGTAAATGACACCATTGCCAGTGTTGGCAATAGTGGAGGACATCGTGGCATCGGGCTCTATTTCGAGATCCGCCACGATGGCCAGCCCGTCGATCCGGGTCTCTGGTGTCGTTTGCCGCCCTCAGGACGGCTGCGCTCCGGTTAGGGTGTAAAACTGTGATGTGTGTAGTTGCGGGGCTGCACCATGTCGTTTAATGTAGGCAAACACGGCGGCCATCATCTGAGCTCGCTGGGATAAAGATATGAAACTTATGAAAAATTTCTGGATTCTCTTTCTTGGTGCCTTGATGGGTATCGCGGTCAGTACGGCCGGTCGGGTGCTGGCTGAGCGAGGCGATAGTGATGTTGGCGGCTTGCCGCTGGAGGAACTGCGCACGTTTGCCGAGGTGTATGGTCGTATTAAGAATGATTACGTCGAAGAAGTGGATGACAAGACTCTGCTCGAGGATGCGATCCGCGGCATGCTGTCGGGACTGGATCCTCATTCAACCTATCTTGATATCGACCAGTTTAAGGAGCTGCAGGTGGGCACCTCGGGCGAGTTTGGTGGCCTGGGCATCGAGGTCGGGATGGAGGATGGTTTCGTCAAGGTGATTTCCCCGATCGACGATACACCCGCGAAACGTGCCGGAATCATCTCGGGCGACCTGATTGTGCGATTGGATGATACGCCGGTTAAAGGGCTGACATTGAGCGATGCCGTTAAAATCATGCGCGGTAAACCGGGCAGTGATATCAAATTAACAATTGTGCGCGAGGGCGAAGACAAACCGCTGAAGATTGCAGTTACACGGGCGATTATTCAAGTTCAAAGTGTTAAAAGTCGCATGCTCGACGACCAGTTTGGCTATGTTCGCATCACCCATTTTCAGTCCAAGACCGGGCCCAATGTCGAGACCGCGGTCAAGAAACTGATCAAAGAGTCCGAGAATGGTCTGCATGGACTGGTGCTGGACTTGCGCAATAACCCAGGTGGTGTACTCAATGCCGCCGTCGGTGTGAGTGACGCGTTTTTGAAGGAAGGCCTGATTGTTTATACGCAGGGTCGGATCGATGACTCCCAAATGAGTTTTCAGGCAACGCCGGAAGATGTGCTTGAAGGCAAGCCTCTAGTGGTGTTGGTCAATGGAGGTTCGGCCTCTGCGTCAGAGATCGTCGCCGGGGCATTACAGGATCACCAGCGTGCGGTCATCATGGGTACGTTAACCTTCGGCAAAGGCTCGGTGCAGACGATTTTGCCAATGAATAATCGTGCCGCGATGAAGCTGACGACGGCGCGGTATTTCACGCCAGCGGGTCGTTCAATTCAGGCTGAGGGTATTGAGCCGGATATTATTCTGGATCGCTTGAAGCTATCCGTCGTTGAGTCCTCGGGAATCGATCCGATCAAGGAAGCAAACCTGTCAGGGCATCTTGATAATCCGAATGGTGAAGACGACGAAGACGCGAAGCAGAAGGCGGAGGAGGAAAAGAAGAAGTCCATTAGTCGCGACTACCAGTTGAACGAGGCGCTTAACCTGCTCAAGGGCTTGAGCATCATGCAGGCGCGGAACCAGATATAACCCCTGGTCGTGGTCAGAAACAGTGCCCCCTACTGGCTGATTATCGCGGCACTGTTTTCCTCGTGGGTGGATGCGGGTCAGAGGCCTCGTATCGCACTCATCATCGATGATCTGGGTAATCGCGCGAGCCTATCGGAGCAGGCGATTCGACTGCCCGGTGCAATTACCTACGCAATACTCCCGCACACTCCCCACGCCAGCGCACTGGCGGACTTGGCGCACGCGTTAGGCAAAGAAGTCATTTTACACCTACCGATGCAACCTTTATCCGGAGTATCCTCCGGGCCAGGTGAGTTGACAGTGCATATGACGCATCAAGAGTTTGTGCGCAGCGTTGATCAAAGTCTGTCCTCGATACCCCACGTTTGTGGCGTCAATAACCACATGGGTAGCCTGCTGACACAACACCCCGGATCGATGGCGTGGTTGATGGACGTGTTGGCGGATCGAGAGGGGTTTTATTTTATCGACAGTCGCACCACCAGCAAGACGGTTGCTGCGCGCCTTGCGATGGAGCGCGGTATTCCCTATGCGAGGCGCGATGTGTTTCTCGACCATGAGCTTGATGTCGAGGAGATTGCCCAACAGTTCCAGCGTGGCGTAGAGTTGGCGAAGAAGAATGGCCACGCGGTTATTATCGGTCACCCTCATCCACAGACGCTCGAAGTATTGGAGCGCGAATTGCATCGATTGGTTACGCAGGGAGTCGAGTTGGTGTTCGCATCCACACTGACAACCGCGGCCGACAAGACGGCGATTGATCAGATATCCAGCAGGAGGCTATCACCATGGCACGTGTGCTTGTCCCCCTAGCCCAAGGCTGCGAAGAACTTGAAGCCGTAACGATTATTGATTTATTGCGTCGCGCAGGTATTGAAGTGATTACCGCCAGCCTGGATGGCGACACCATTACCGCGAGTCGAGGCGTGCGATTGGTCGCCGATGTCGGTCTGGATGAAGTGGTCGATGACGATTTTGATATGGTGGTTTTGCCCGGCGGTCTGCCCGGCGCCGATCACTTAAACGCCGATGCGCGAATTCATGCATTGCTAAACAGAATGGCCGACGCGGGCCGCTATACCGCTGCGATTTGTGCGGCACCCAAGGTATTGGCGGATGCGGGTCTACTTGACGGTCATCAGGCCACTGCGTATCCGGGGGTGCTGGATGGTGTTGCGGAGCCTTCGTTTTTCCTGAGCAGTGAGGCCGTGGTGCGCGACGCTGCGGTGATTACGTCGCGTGGGCCGGGAACTGCGATGGACTTTGCGTTGACGTTGATTGACGTTCTCGAAGGCGCTGACGCGAGGCAGGTCGTTGAAGATGCCTTGGTACGTCCCGCGCCTACAGCCTAGGACGCAGACCTGCTCGTAACAGCATCAGTACACCCGCTGAGCCGAATACCCAGCTCAGTGTTTCGAGTAGCGACGAAGACGAGCCCGAACCCGAACCCGCGAGCAGGTTGCCCGTTAACATGACCGTGGCAGAGATCAATAATGCCGCGCCCACAAGACCGTCTCGAGAGCGCCGCTGGCCATGCAAAATCTGTTTGCGAATGCGTTCCAGTTCTGGCGAGTGCCATTCAACCTTAAGCCGATCATTGGCGGCGTGTTCGAGTACGGTGTGCAGCAACATGGGAATTTCCGGCAGCTTTTCCGACCATGCGGGCAGGTCTTTCTTTAGTCGCCGCAGCCATGAACTAGGTCCAACCTGATCCCGGGTCCAGTTTTCGAGGAAGGGTTTGGCCGTTTTCCACAGGTCGAGATCGGGGTTTAGTTGTCGCCCCAGTCCTTCAATGTTCAATAGCGTTTTCTGCAGCAGTACCAGTTGCGGTTGAACCTCCATGTTAAAGCGTCGCGCGGTTTGGAATAGCCGCAGCAACAAATGCCCGAATGAAATATCCTTCAGCGGTTTTTCGAATATGGGTTCACACACGGTACGGATTGCCGATTCAAATTCGTCGACGCGGGTTCCGGCAGGGACCCATTCTGATTCGACATGCAATTCGGCTACGCGGCGGTAGTCGCGATTAAAAAAAGCCAGAAAGTTCGCCGCGAGATAATGTTGGTCTTCCGGGTTGAGGGTTCCCATAATGCCAAAGTCGACGGCGAGGTATTTGCCTTCGGGTGATACGAAAATATTGCCGGGGTGCATGTCGGCGTGAAAAAAGTTATCGCGAAATACCTGCGTAAAAAATATCTCCACCCCGCGCGCGGACAACTCTTCCATATCGATGCGTGCGGCATGCAGCGCGCTCATGTTGCCTATCGGGATGCCGTTGATGCGTTCCATCACCATTACGTTTTTACGTGTGTGCGGCCAGTAGATTTCGGGCACATAGAGTTGGTCGGAGTCGGCGAAATTACGTTTCAACTGCGAGGCGTTGGCGGCCTCACGAATCAAGTCGAGTTCGTCGTGGATGGTGTGTTCGTACTCCGCCACCACCTCCTTGGGTCGCAGGCGATAGCCTTCCTTCCAGTAGCGTTCGGCAAGACCGGCGATGATGTACATTAAGCCGATATCACGGCGGATGACCTTATCAATGTTTGGCCGCAGAACCTTGACCACTACCTCGGTCCCATCGTGCAGACAGGCGGTATGGACCTGAGCGACCGACGCGGAGGCAAGTGGCTCAGGCTCGAATATAGAAAACACCTCTTCGAGTTTTTGCCCGTAGGACTGTTCAATCAGTGCGCGCGCCTGGTCACTGGGAAACGGTGGCACCTGATCTTGCAGTTTGGCCAGTTCATCGGCCAGATCGTCGGGCAATATATCGCGGCGAGTCGACAGAATTTGACCAAACTTGACGAAGATTGGCCCCAGTTCTTCCAGTGCTTCACGTATGCGCACACCACGCGGCGCCAACGGCCCGCGAAACCAGTGCCACGGCGAGCAATACAGGATGAAGCGTAGCGGGCGAAACAGATGGGTGGCGAGAATGACTTCATCAAGGCCGTGTTTGAGCAATACCCAATTAATATGGAC
Source organism: Chromatiaceae bacterium (assembly GCA_012965975.1). Classification (GTDB taxonomy): domain Bacteria; phylum Pseudomonadota; class Gammaproteobacteria; order DTRM01; family DTRM01; genus DTRM01. The sequence continues at coordinate 7,528 of DTRM01000093.1, forward strand.
CAGTCGCCATACGATGGAAGGCCGTATCATGGTGACGTATCCTCTTGCGCCGCTTGTAGGCGGTGAATGCGAGCCGCAAGTCGCGCACAGTCGTCACGTAACACGTCAACGGCTAGCGCAAAGTCCTCGGCTTCAACTGGGTGTGGCAAGATGCGGGATTCTTCTTGCAGGTAATCGGTCATATCCTCGCGCAGGCTGTCGCGGGTTCGCGTGCCCCACTGGCGAACGTATTTTGCCCCCAGGCCAAGACGATAGGCGGCAACGTCACCGGCAACTTTTGACAACTGTTCTTCCCAGTCGATCGCTGAAGTATCCAGCAAGGCCTGAAATTGTCTACCCAATTCAACGTCACCCTTTATTTGTACGTCACCCGAAAACAGATTGTCGGCGTCATGGTCAATACCCATTTTCGCCAGCGCCATCAGGCTGCCCATCAGTCGGGTGTCGGGTTCATCTTCATAATGTGCATGAATGCTTACCGAGCGTTCCGAGAACACGCAGAACAGACACAGATTCAGATCAGTGAGTTCAACGGCAACCGTTTTCCCGATCAAGGCCTGCATTGGGGCCGGCGCATCAGGATTCAGCGACAGATACCGGTTGAGCCCGATTTCGATAACGCCAGCAATGCTCTGCGCGATGCTCATTTCGGGCTCAGCATTTGAAGGCCCGGTGCAGGGCAACGATGCCGCCGCTGAGGTTGTAATATTCGCAGCGATCAAAACCGCTGCGTTCGATCAAGTCTTTGAGCGCCTTTTGATTGGGGTGCATACGAATGGATTCCGCCAGGTACTGATAACTTTTGGCATCACCGGAAATCGCCTCGCCCAGTTTTGGTAGAACATTAAACGAGTAAAGGTCGTAGAGCTTGCTGAGCAAGCCAGAGGTCGGTTTGGAAAACTCAAGTACCAACAGGCGGCCACCGGGTTTTAGTGCCGCGCTCATTGCACGCAGGGCTTTTTGCTTGTCTGTGACATTGCGCAGACCAAAGCCGATGGTGATGCAATCAAAGTAGTTATCCGCAAAGGGCAATTGCTCGGCATTGATTTGCGCGACCCCTATCTGGCGGATTAAGCCTGTATCGACGATCCGATCGCGGCCGATGCTGAGCATGGCTCCGTTAATGTCACTGAGAATGATCTGACCGGTTTCGCCCGCGCGTGCCGCCAGCGCGATGGACAGATCACCGGTTCCCCCCGCCAGATCGAGTACACGATCACCCTCGGCAACACCGCTGAGCTCGACCGCAAAACGTTTCCACAATCGATGAATACCGAGCGACATCAGATCGTTCATCAGATCGTAGTTGTCGGCCACCGACTGAAACACACCAGCGACACGCTGGGTTTTCTCGCGCGGAGAAACCTTGCTGTAGCCGAAGTCTGTTTGCTGGTCGCTCAAGGCCTAGCTTTCCTTGTGGGAGTGCCCGGCGGCTTGTAGTCGCTCGAGGTAGAGCGCCCAGTTCTTATCCATGTTTTGACCGAGTGAATACAGGGTCTCCCACGCGTAAATACCGGTATTGTGATCGTCGTCAAAGTGGATGCATACCGCGTAGTTACCGATGGGCTCCAGCTGTTTGATGTTGACGTTTTCCTTGCCAATTTGCAGGGTTCCCTGGCCGGGGCCATGTCCTTGGACTTCGGCAGACGGTGAATTGACACGCAGATACTCACAGCTGTAGCTGAAGCGCTCGCCATCATCGAACGTGATGTCGAGTACGCGAGATTTTTGATGTAAATTGATTTCGGTAGGTGTGGGAGAATTCATGGTGCCCTCTTAAAGAATGTATCGGCTCAGGTCTTCGTTAGTGACCAGGGCGGAGAGTTGATCGTCAACATAGTCGGCATCAATGCAGACGGTTTCGTTGGCGCGATCCGAGGCATCAAACGACACGGACTCGAGCAAACGTTCCAGCACGGTGTGCAGGCGTCGAGCGCCAATGTTCTCGGTATTTTCATTTACCTGCCAGGCGATTTCCGCAATCTTGCGAATGCTGCTGTCCGCGAAGGTCAGCGTAACGCCTTCGGTTTCCAGCAGGGCGGTGTATTGTTCGGTGAGTGAGGCGTCGGGTTCGGTCAGTATGCGCATAAACTCATCGGTACCCAGCGCGTCCAGCTCAACGCGAATCGGCAAGCGGCCTTGTAACTCCGGAATCAGGTCAGAAGGTTTTGCCATATGAAAGGCGCCAGACGCAATAAACAGAATGTGGTCGGTACGAATCATGCCGTACTTGGTAGTCACGGTGCAGCCTTCTACCAGCGGTAACAGATCACGCTGTACGCCCTCGCGCGAGACATCGGCACCACCGTGATTGGCACGTTTGGCGACCTTGTCGATCTCATCGATGAACACGATTCCGTGTTGTTCAACCCGTTCCACCGCAGATAGTTTCAGTTCATCTTCATTGATTAGTTTGCCGGCTTCTTCGTCCGCCAATAACTTTATCGCATCCTTGATGTGTAGCTTGCGGGAGTTTTTCTCGTTGCCCGACATGTTTTGAAACAGGCCCTGCAGTTGGTTAGTCATTTCTTCCATGCCGGGTGGGGCCATGATCTCAACCCCGATCGAAGGTGACTGCACATCGATTTCAATTTCACGATCATCGAGATCGCCTTCGCGCAGCATTTTACGAAAACGCTGGCGTGTGTTGGCGCCGGTATCCGAGTCGTCGTCCTTGCCCTCGCCCTCGCCGCGTGCGCGTGGCAGCAAAGCGTCGAGAATTCGTTCTTCGGCGGCATCTTCGGCACGATTGCGCACGCGTTCAATCTCACGGTCACGAATCAGGTTGATGGCCGCATCGACCAAGTCACGGATGATGGACTCGACATCGCGACCGACATACCCGACCTCGGTAAACTTGGTGGCCTCCACTTTAATGAAGGGCGCGTCGGCAAGATTGGCCAAGCGACGAGCTATCTCAGTTTTGCCAACC
>DTRM01000094.1 GCA_012965975.1 Chromatiaceae bacterium
TCCAATTATCAAGTCGATACGGGAAGGCCTCGCCGGCAACACCATTCACTGGGTCGCAGGCATTATCAACGGTACTGGCAATTTTATTCTGACCGAGATGGGTAGCGGCGGACGTAACTTCGATGACGTACTCGCCGAGGCGCAGGCGCTGGGTTACGCCGAAGCCGACCCGACGTTTGATGTCGAAGGTATTGATGCTGCGCATAAGCTGGCTATTCTCGCGTCGATTTCGTTCGGTATCCCACTGCAGTTCGACAAGGTCTACACCGAAGGGATTTCTAAGGTCTCGCGCGCCGACATGACCTACGCCGAAGAACTCGGATACAAAATCAAACATCTGGGTATCGCTCGACGCACCGCTAGCGGGATTGAACTGCGGGTACACCCGACCTTGATTCCTCATCGCCGTTTGATCGCGAATGTCGACGGCGTAATGAACGCGGTACTGGTGAGTGCGGATGCGGTTGGACCCACGCTCTATTATGGCGCGGGTGCCGGTGCTGATCCCACCGCGTCTGCGGTGGTCGCGGACATTGTTGACGTGGTGCGAACCATGACCAGTGACCCGGAGAATCGCGTACCGCATCTGGCCTTTCAGCATGAAGCACTGACCAACCTGCCCATCCTCGACATGGAGCAGGTTGAAACCAGCTACTATCTTCGCCTAGAAGCGGATGACAAGCCTGGCGTGCTCGCCGACGTGACTGGGATTTTGGGCCGCGCGGGTATCAGCATTGAGGCCATCATTCAAAAACAACCCGATGACGGCCAAGACTGTGTACCCATCATCATGCTCACTCACAAGGTGCTGGAAAAACAGATGAACGAGGCGATCACGTCAATCGAAGCGCTCGATGGCGTGCGAGGTTCGGTGACGCGCATTCGTATGGAAAGCCTGTCCAGCTAATGAGGGACCCTTCACCCCGACCCACTCCCGAAGGGAGAGGGTCGTCGTTATGTCCCTTCTCCCTTCGGGAGAAAGCTGGGCTGAGGGATTCCTGCGAATGTCTGAAATCGGCCTGACCCTCGTTGTTCCGGGTCTGCTGGGACCCATACCCCAGGCGCATGATGAGGGGTTTCCCTCGCCGGATTGTGCCGAACTGGAACGAGGCTTGTCCAAGTCCAGTGTCTGTGCATCACCGCTCATCTCATTCGAAGCCGCACTATTTTCCCAGTTCGGTCTGGATCCTGCTGCATCCTCCTTTCCGGTTGCGGCGCTCACCTGGCTCGCCGATTTTGACTCCGTACCCGAGGGCAACTGGGTACGGGCCGACCCCGTCCACCTGCAAGCGGATCAAGATAGCGTCCTGTTATTCGGCGGACCGTCAATCGAGATACACATCAATGAAGTGGAACCCATCGTCGAGCGTTTTGACGAGTTGTTTGGGGATGACGGCTATCAGTTAATTCCCGGCGCGATTAATCGTTGGTATCTAAAGTTGCCTGGTGAGGACTATCCCGTGGTTGACTCGCTGAATGACGTCAACGGACACGATATTAACTACCGTTTGCCTCAGGGCGTTGAGTCACGCCACTGGCGCCAATTGATCAATGAAATTCAGATGATGATGCACGGACTTGAGCTGAACCGCACACGTGAGTCGAACGGTGAACCGGTTCTCAATGGCCTGTGGTTGTGGGGCGGCGGCAGCTTGCCCGATTCCGCTCATTGCGATGCGGGGCAAATCTTTGCCAATGACCCATTGTCGCGAGGACTGGCAAAACTCGCCGGCACCGCGGCACAGCCTCTACCCGTCTCATTTTCGACCCAGCGCTGTGACCAAGGGTCGATGCTGGCGGTATTCACGGAACTCCACGATATTATCGCTACCGGAGCGCTCTATCACTGGCCTGACTGGGTCAAACAGTTCAATCAGCAGTGGATCGTACCGGCACTCGACTCGTTAACTGATGGCAAGATCGATCGACTTCGAGTGATTCCCTGCCAAGGTCAGCAATTCGACTTGACCCGTGGTAATCTCAAATACTTCTGGCGACGCGTAAAACCCTTGATCAGCCGGTTGTAGGAGGGCAGTCAATCCAATGCACAAAACCATCATCCGACGCAGTCTCGAAGACGGCGATTGTCAGTTACCCGAAACCCTGCACCCGGTGCTGCGACAAATTTATGCTGCGCGAGCCATTCGTAGCGAAAAAGAGCTGCATCCAGCGGCCTTGTTATCCGGTCTGGATGAGGCGCTCGAACTCATGGTTGACGTGCTGCACTCTCAGTCACGTATTTTGATCGTCGGTGATTTCGACGCCGATGGTGCCACCAGCTGTGCGCTGGCCATGCGCATGTTGCCCCAGTTTGGCTATCAGCATGTCGACTATCTGGTACCTAACCGATTCAAGTTCGGTTACGGGCTGACCCCCGAGATTGTCGAGATTGCATTGCAGCGCGAGCCCGACCTGATTATTACCGTCGACAATGGGATCTCGAGTCTGCAGGGCGTCGCGGCGGCCAATGCCAACGGCATCGCCGTGCTGGTCACGGACCACCATCTACCTGGCGACACGCTTCCCGATGCCGCAGCGATTCTTAATCCGAACAAACGCGGCGACCCATTCCCGAGCAAAAATCTTGCCGGTGTCGGTGTGATGTTCTATCTGTTGATGGCATTGCGGGCCCATCTACGCGAACAAAACTGGTTTGCCGAAGCTCAACGCAAGGAACCCAACCTCGCCGATGCGCTCGACCTGGTCGCACTCGGCACCGTTGCGGATGTCGTACCACTCGATCACAACAATCGAATTTTGGTCGAGCAGGGACTACGTCGGATACGGGCAGGGCACTGCTGTGCGGGTATTCATGCCTTGCTGGCCTTGGGTAAGCGCAATCCGGCACAGCTGGTCGCATCCGATCTGGGTTTTGCCGTGGGTCCACGCCTCAACGCGGCGGGCCGACTCGACGACATGTCTTTGGGTATTGAGTGTTTGCTGGCCACCACACCTGAGCGCGCCAATGAGTTGGCGCAAAAACTCGACGAGCTTAACCTCGAACGCCGACGCATCGAACAGGAAATGCAAACCGATGCGGAGCGCGATCTCGACGCGCTGGAACTCACTGATGAAACCCTGCCACTGGGATTATGTCTGTTCCGTGAAAACTGGCACCCGGGCGTAGTCGGGATTTTGGCCAGCCGTATCAAAGACCGCTTTCATCGACCGGTTCTAGTATTCGCACCGGACGGCGATGACGTTATTAAGGGCTCGGGCCGATCGATTCCAGGCCTGCATATTCGTGATGCACTGGATGCGATCGCCACCCGGCACCCGGATTTGATCAGCCACTTTGGCGGACATGCAATGGCGGCAGGTTTAAGCATCGCGCGCGAACACTTCGACGCGTTTCGCCAAGCCTTCGAGGAAGAGCTGGCGCGTCATTTAAGCGAGGAGTCACTGCAGAATGTGGTTCACTCCGACGGCGAACTCAGCGCCAATGATCTCAATCTTGGGTTTGCCGAACTGCTACGTACTGCGGGGCCGTGGGGACAGGCGTTTCCCGAACCTGTGTTCGATGGCGTGTTCGACATCGATCAACGGCGCATCGTCGGGGAACATCACCTCAAACTGGTGCTACGCGACCCCGACACGGGCCAGTTAATCGATGGTATCGCCTTTAACCAAACCGATGCTGACTGGGCCGATAACGTGCGTTCGCTACGAGTGGCATTTCGGCTTGATGTGAATGAATACCGCGATAAACGCAGCCCGCAGCTCATGATTGAGTATCTGGAACCCGTCTAAACAGATCGATAGCGCAGCGGGTCAAGGTTGGCAAACCATCTGAGAATCAGTGTAAAATTCGTCGTTTAAGTCGACCCTAAAATAAGACCCGGATGGAACTGAATCCCCTCTACAGCCGAATCGATGACCTGCAAGCGCGAGCCAATACGCTTAGGGGGTACCTTTGACTTCGATATTCGCAAGGAACGCCTGATCGAGGTCTTACGCGAGCTGGAGGTTCCCGAGGTCTGGAAGGACCCGGAACGGGCGCAGGCACTGGGTAAGGAACGCGCCATGCTCGAAACCGTGGTGTCCACCATCGAAGACATGGATTCCGGTTTAACCGATGCTCGCGACCTATTGGAAATGGCCGGTGAGGAAGACGACGTAGAGGCCGTCGACTCGGTAATCACCGATCTCGATGGGTTTGAAACCCGCGTGGCCGAGCTTGAGTTCCGGCGCATGTTCTCCGGTGAAATGGATCCCAATAATGCATTCCTTGATATCCAGTCGGGCTCCGGTGGCACAGAGGCGCAAGATTGGGCAGAGATATTGTTGCGCATGTATTTACGCTGGGGCGAGCAGAAGGGCTTTAAGACCGAGTTGATCGAGGCCTCCGCGGGGGAAGTCGCTGGCATCAAGAGTGCCACCATCAGTTTTACCGGCGACTACGCCTTTGGCTGGTTGCGCACCGAGATCGGGGTGCATCGGCTGGTACGCAAGTCGCCGTTTGATTCCAGCAACCGTCGCCATACCTCCTTTGCCGCCGTTTTCGTATCACCCGAAATTGATGATGATATCGAGATCGATATCAATCCTGCAGATCTGCGCATCGATGTGTATCGTGCCAGTGGCGCTGGCGGCCAGCATGTCAACCGAACCGAATCGGCGGTGCGTATTACGCACAATCCGACCGGCACCGTTGTGCAATGTCAAAACGACCGCTCACAGCACAAGAACAAAGCCACCGCGATGAAGCAGCTCAAGGCGAAGCTATATGAGTTGGAGTTGAGTAGCCGTCAAGCGGATCAGCAGGTGATAGAAGAGGGTAAATCTGACATTGGCTGGGGCAGTCAGATTCGCTCCTATGTGTTGGATCAATCTCGTATCAAGGATTTACGCACCGGGGTAGAAACGGGCAATACACAAGCGGTACTGGATGGTAGTCTCGATCAGTTTATTGTTGCCAGTTTAAAGAGTGGGCTTTAACTCCCCTCACCCTACCTCTCTCCCTCAGGGAGAGGGGATTTAGCCGGGGAATATCGACTCAGTTACCAATGAACGATCGGTTGCAGTGTATTAATTTCGAATTCAGGAACATAAAGTCATTATGGCGGAACTAGACGAAAACAAACTCATTGCACAGCGCCGCGAAAAGCTGAGCGCGATTCGCGAACAGGGCAATGCCTTCCCCAACGACTTTCGTCGCGATAGTCTGGCGGCCGAATTACATAGCCGCTTCGAAGGCGTCGATGCCGATGGCCTAGAGGCTGAGTCTGTCACGGTACGCGTGGCCGGTCGCATGATGGCCAAGCGGGTGATGGGTAAGGCCAGTTTCACGCATCTGCAGGACATGTCGGGGCGCATTCAACTATTTGTGCAGCGCGATTCACTGCCTGACGGTATCTACCCCTCATTCAAGACCTGGGACGTTGGCGACATTATTGCCGCAGAGGGACAGATGTTTCGTACCAAGACTGGTGAGTTATCCGTACGCGTCAGCGAGTTGCGATTGCTCACCAAGTCACTGCGCCCGCTACCCGAAAAATTTCATGGCCTGACTGATCAGGAGACTCGCTTTCGTCAGCGTTATGTCGATCTGATTATGAATCAGCAGGCCCGGGATATATTTAAGACCCGCTCAGAAATTATTTCCTTCATCCGTAACTTTCTCGCCGAACGACAGTTTATGGAAGTCGAAACGCCGATGATGCATGCCATACCCGGCGGCGCCACTGCCAAACCCTTTGAGACGCATCACAATGCGCTGGATATGCAGCTGTTTCTGCGCATAGCGCCGGAGCTCTATCTGAAACGTTTGGTGGTCGGCGGTTTTGAAAAGGTATTCGAGATCAATCGCAGCTTTCGCAACGAGGGGTTGTCGACGCGTCATAACCCCGAGTTCACCATGATCGAGTTCTATCAAGCGTATGCAGACTTCAATGATCTGATGGATCTAACCGAGTTGATGCTCAGAGAGATGGCACTGTCGGTGTTGGGCTCCACCAGCTTCGAGTATCAGGGCGATGCCTATGATTTTTCTCAGCCGTTTGCACGCATGACCATTATTGAATCGATTCAGCACTTCAATCCCGACATCAGCGCTGACCAGCTTGGGGATGAGCCGCAAGCTCGCAAGATTGCCGAAGGACTGGGCATCCCACAGGATGATAGCTGGGGGCTTGGCAAGGTTCAGATTGAGATCTTTGAGAAAACCGTCGAACATCGTTTGATGCAGCCAACCTTTATCACCGCATATCCTACCGAGGTCTCGCCGTTGGCGCGCCTCAACGACGATGATCCGTTCATTACTGATCGTTTTGAATTTTTCGTCGGTGGCCGCGAGTTGGCCAACGGTTTTTCCGAGTTGAACGACCCGGATGATCAAGCCGCGCGTTTTCGCAAGCAAGTTGAAAGCAAAGAGGCGGGGGACGACGAGGCCATGCACTTTGATGCGGATTATATTCGTGCGCTGGAACATGGATTGCCGCCAACGGCGGGAGAGGGCATCGGTATCGATCGTCTGGTGATGTTGCTTACCGACTCCGCCTCGATTCGCGAAGTGCTGCTGTTTCCGCTGCTAAGACCGGAGTAATCCGGTGCCATGGCGCGACGGGTTGTTCTGGCTGGCGATTATCGCCGCTGGTGTCTATTGGGGCGCGGCCTATCTGTTACTGGGCCGGCATCCGGATCCGCAGTGGACGCAACACCTGCTGTATGGGGTACTGATCTATCCGGTGTTGGAGGAGGTGGTATTTCGCGGTCTGCTTCAAGATCTTGCCCATCGCCATCTTGGCGCACTGCGCGCACTAAAGCTGGGGCCCCTAAGCCACGCCAATATTCTCGTTAGCCTGCTTTTTACGGGTTTGCACTTTATCTATCACCCACCGCTGTGGGCGGCATCGGTGCTCGCACCATCGCTTATCTTTGGCTTGCTCAAGGACCGAACCGGTCGTCTGATCGCACCGATATTGCTTCACATGATCTATAACGCCGGCGATATTCTGGTTTTCCGGGCAACCTTTTAGGCAAACAGTTTTTCCAGTTCCTGGACGTATTCTGCAGACGATTGGATTCGATTTCCTTGCGAAGATGGTCGAGAAATTCCTGCTCTTTGGACATTATTGGGCTCCGACGCCCAATTCCGTTCAAAATTGGGGTTCATAGACCAACAAAGCGGCGGAATTGTGCAGGGCTTGAGGACGGTGCAACCCGCTAAAGTTAGAGGTGAAGTGGCTAAATCGGCTCTGGTTTGTGGACGTGATAGCCCTGTGCATAATCAACACCGATTTCCCTGAGAATCTCGAGAATAGCCTGATCCTCAACAAATTCAGCAACGGTGGTTATACCCATAACATGACCAATTTCATTGATTGACTTGACCATGGCTCGGTCAATCGGGTCTTTGGCGATTGCCTGGATGAACATGCCGTCGATCTTGAGAAAGTCGACCGGTAATGCCTTGAGGTAGGAAAACGACGATAGGCCGCTGCCAAAATCATCCAGCGAAAAGCTATAACCCTTACCTCTCAGGACGGAAATTAGTTCGGTTGCGGTCGAGAGGTTCTCTATAGCGGATCTTTCGGTTATCTCGAAACAAATATCCTCAGGAGCTAGATCGCTATCGGCCTGAAGCGCGTCGATAAAGTCGATTAGCCCGAGATCTCTGATCGAGGTTCCTGACAGGTTGATCGAAAACAGAGTATCTTGCGAAAATCGCCCAGATTCGATCTGTCCAGGAAGCATCGCAAAGGCTTTTTTCAGTACCCATCGATCAATTTCCGGCATCAGATCGTAGCGCTCAGCAGGGGGAATGAACGCGCCTGGCGGCACAATGGATAAATCTTTTTCCACCATTCGCAACAACAGTTCCACGTGTGGGCGATGCTTGGAATCTGGATCGCATGGCACGATGCGCTGGAAATTCAGTTTGAAGTTGTCGTTATCAATTGCAAACTGAATTCTTGGGAGCCATCGCATGATATCCTGTTTTTCGGCCAGCGTAATGTCATTCACTTGGGCGACATGGATTCGATTTCGCCCGCGCTCTTTTGCCGAGTAACAGGCTATGTCGGCAGCGCTCATTACCTGCTCAAGCCCGAGGCTATCCGACGTGATCGGGACGACGCCAATACTCGCTCCACATGAATACCTTTGGCCATCCCATTCCAGATGAAAACCCGCTATGAGATCGCGAATCATTTTCGCTATGTACTCAGCCTTGTCAATCGGGCAACACTTGAGCAGTAACCCAAACTCATCGCCGCCGATACGCGCAAGCAGGTCAGCCTCTCTGAGGGGGGTGCGCAGAAGTTCTGCGACCCGGCATAACATAGCGTCGCCTGCAGCATGGCCACAGGTGTCATTGATGGCTTTAAATTGATATAGATCAATGTATATCATTGCATGCTGTTCACCACCGCGATCTAGTATCCGTTCGATCTGATACTCAAATTCCTGACGATTAATGAGGCCGGTTAGGTGGTCGTGAGTGGCCTGGTGCTGAAGTGTTTGCGTCAATCGTCGCCGCTCTTCGACATCTCGAAACACCAGCACCGAACCATCGGCTACAAAATGCTCATCACGCAGGATGGCGGCCGACATTTCGACTGGAAAATTCTTGCCGCCGAGCGTCGAGAGCGTGATAGTCTCCGACTCGCGCACCATGCAATCATAGCCAAATGCCCGAGATACCGTATTTTCGACTTCCTCACCGGAGTCATTGAACAGAAAAAATAGTTCGTCGATAGGCCGGCCCATGATGTCTACTCGAGGCATTCCCAGCATTAAACAAGCGACCGTATTGACGCGCATCACCAGACCATCACGATCCGTGGTCATGACCCCATCGGTCATCGATTCCAGCGCAACCTCGGCATGCTGCTTCTGCCAGGTAAGTTCTCGGATCAGCGACTCCGTATCACTAGCCTGTCGATTCATCCGATCAAGCATTAAAGCATTATCAATAGCGATACTGGCCTGATTGGCAAACACCGTCAGTAAATTAAGATCAAATTCGGTAAAAGATCCACCCCCTCGTTTACCCAAACCCGATAGTCCACCAATAATCGCGCCTCGAGCGATTAGTGGCACGAGCAGGATAGACTCCATGCCTGCTTCCCACTCGGTATTGTCGCCCATCGGCAGTGCCTGTCCATGCCCAAATAACAGGGGCTTTTTATTGCTCAGAACCCAGCTACACATCCCAACGCTGGACTCGAATCGTTGCCCCTGAATACGCTCCGCATTCAGCCCCGATGCAGCGGCATAGTGATAATCAAGATAATCGTTATCCAACAATGGCAACAGCATCGTGTCTGCGTCGATAACTTCACGGGCAATATCAACAATCGCCGGAAATAGCTTATCAACGTTCAACTCGCCGACTATCTTGTCACCAAGTTGAAGTAACAACGCCAGTTCAGTGGATAGCGCCGCCACCTGATCTTTAAGCGATCGTTGGAGTGTGGTATTCATTAAATGCCTAGAACACCACGGTGTAGTCGGCTGCTCGAACATTTCAAGCAATTCACGCCATATAAAACAAACCACATCTTGACGTCGGTATCCATCGCCTGCATTCCGACCGCAATCTCAAATACGAGCACGGCCTTGTCTAGCTCACCGCTGACAAGCATCACGGTCGCTTTGTGAGGTGGCTGCTTCGATTCATTATTCTTATGCATTAGCTGATACGAACAAATAGTGTCGTTGCATCTGGCACGGAGATCACATCGAGTAACTCGAACCCCTTTACCGAGCAGTAGTCACGCATGCGCGATTCAAAAATCGGATCGTCGCCGGTAACCGAGAGGATCGGACCGGGCTTCATCTCAGCGATTGCTTCGGCCATGATGACCGGCGGCACCGGGCAACAGGTGCCGACCGTAGAAATATGTTTGTTTGCTTTGATCATTTTACCCCCGCCGTTAGTTCCATAGCGGCAACTAGGGAGGCTATGTTTAATCTGGAAAACGATGGGGCTACTGGAGAGGCAGGCAGGTGAGACTTTACTTTAAAAGTTATTATATTTTATATATTTAACATATGCTTACAATTACCATATTGATATGACATCAGGATAATATAAGCCTACTGATCGCTCTCATGAGGAAACGAATACGGCAGTGGAATCAGCGACAACTCAGGGCCATTACCATCGCCTAAATGCAAATCGCCCGCCCCAGCTGCATCCAACCGAAGCACGGCAAGGACGGCGTAACCGCCTGCTTCAGGTCGTGCATCGACGCAACTGCCCTGGGTCTGATCAGAGGTGGATGAATAAACTGGCGTTCCCGGGTCAGGCCGGGTATCGGTATCAACATGAGTGCGAAACATGCGCCGTTTGAGCTTTCCCAAATAGGCGGTTCGCGCGACAATTTCCTGCCCCGGGTAACAGCCCTTGGTGAAACTAATGCCTCCGAGCAAATCAAGATTTGTCATTTGTGGAACAAAAGATTCGCTGGTTTCGGGATAAACTGAGGGTATCCCGGCGTAGATAT
>DTRM01000095.1:0-8011 GCA_012965975.1 Chromatiaceae bacterium
GGCACGGCCAGCAGGTTGGTCACCACGGTCACCAACGACATCTGTTGGAACACCGCCAATAACAACGGCGCAGTTCCGAGTAACATCAGCCATTGCAGATGCAGCATCGCGCGCACGCCACCGAGCCGCTGGTAACGACCCTGAAATCCGTAGGCAATCAATGCCACCGCAACAAACGACAACCATGACCCCACCGCCAAGACCGAGCGTGGCTGCCATAACAGAATCAGTATCAGCGCGCTCAGCAACACATTCGACGTTCGCAGTGGACGCATCACACAGTAGCCGACGTAAGCCAAAACCAGCATCAGCAGCGCCCGCTGTGTCGGAATCGCAAACCCTGCCAACCCTGCATAAAGCATCGCAACCAGCAGACCCAACCCGCCGGCGATAATCCGCTGCGGTAGCACCTGTTGTCGACGCGCACTTAGACGCCACAGCATCAACCCCACACCGCTAACCAATGTGAACACCAGCCCAATATGGAGCCCCGATATGGCCATCAGATGCGAGGTACCAGTGCGCACCAACACATCCCACTGGGTGTCGCTGATGCCCGAACGGTCACCCATAATCAATGCCTGCAAGATGCCAATCATCGACAGCCCTGCACCAACACGCGTCAGGCGCTGACGAATACCGTCGCGCCAATGCGCAAGCGATACCACCGTCTGAACAGACTCAACACGTCGATTCGCGGGACAGGCAACAACATATCCGCTGAGCGCAAGACCCTGCTGAAACATCCATCCCTCGTAGTCAAACCCACCGGGATTGCGCCAACTGTGTGGATAATCCACCCGTACGCATAAGACCCACCGTTCGCCGATGCTCGGCAGCAACGGCGGATCGCGCCAAAACAAGCGTGCGCGGGTGACTTGCTCAAGGGTATGGGCCGGACTGACAATCTCCCCAATTTCCACCTCAAAACGAACCCCACCGTGGCGAGGTTCAATCAGTGTATCGATTGAGGCGGTTATCTGAATCGGCTCGCCGCGCAGTGACGCCGGTAGCGACGCTTCCAGTACCGAGTCAGCTGAGAGCAATGCAATACAGAATCCACCAAGGCAGGCGAAGGGTAAACGCCAATAGCTATAACGCCGGGCCAATAATGCGCCGGGCAGCGCCAGCAATACCCAGAAATGATGAGGTGAAGAGGAAACCAGCTGGAAACCAATAATTCCGGCCAGAAAAGCGATCATCCATGAACGCATGCGGATAGTTCCTTTATAATACCGCTTCTGTTGCCGCTATTATGGGCTATGACAAAGGCAAGGCCAATGCCGACTGGCCACTCAACCCGGAACCATGCCAAAAAAGCTACTCAAGCGCTATTTGCCAACCCGCCACACCCTACAAAAACACCAGTTTTTGCAGCACTTTGGCGAGCGCCTACACGACCCCAATCTCTGGCATCTCAACCGCCGCTCGGTGGCAGGCGCCTGTGCGGTGGGACTGTTCATCGCCTTTGTGCCGGTGCCCTTTCAGATGGTGCTGGCAGCCGCAGTGGCCATCGCGTTGCGAATAAACTTGCCCATGTCCGTCGCACTGGTATGGGTCAGCAACCCCATCACAATCCCCTTTCTGGGCTATTTCACCTACGAAATCGGTAGCTGGGCCTTGCAGATGGAGCCGTTGTTTGACCGGTTCACTCTCGACACCATCAGTGAGCGAATACTCGACATCTGGCAACCACTGTTGCTCGGGTGCTTCATTGTTGGCACCAGTCTCGCGGTTACGGGGTATTTTACCGTCGGCCTGTTTTGGCGCTTACATGTGATTCGCGCATGGAAGGCGCGTTGTGCCAAACGCGCACAGGCGAAAATAAAATAACGTCGTTCGCCGATGTTTAACCGGTCAAGCGACCGTCGACCAACTCCATTACCCTGTCCATACGCTGTGCCAACGAAATATCGTGCGTCACCATCAGCAGGCTGGTACCACTGGCGCGGTTGAGTTCGAGCATCAAATCAAAAACCTGTTCTGCCGTGTGGTGATCAAGATTTCCGGTCGGTTCGTCGGCGAGCACCAGCGTCGGGCGGTTAATCAATGCACGAGCCACAGCGACCCGTTGTCGCTCGCCGCCAGATAGTTGCCCCGGCTTGTGGTGAATGCGATCCCCCAATCCCACTTTACGCAGCAATTCCAGACCACGCTCCCGCGCGCGCCGAGTCGACTCGCCACCAATCAACAACGGCATGCACACATTTTCCAATGCGGTGAATTCACCCAACAGGTGATGAAATTGATAAATAAACCCGAGCTCCCGGTTACGCAAACGTCCGATCGCCCGCTGGTTCATCAGGGCCAAACTCCGGCCTGCTAGCGTGATATCACCCGATGAGGCCTGATCGAGACCACCCAACAAATGCAACAAGGTGCTCTTGCCAGATCCCGATGCGCCGACGATTGCAACGCGTGTACCCCGCTGCAACTGGAAATCAAGATCGTGCAGCACGGTTAGTGATTCGCTGCCCTGTTGATACACTCGACTGAGCTGGCGACACTCGACCGCAGCTGACTTACTCATAACGCAGCGCCTCGACCGGCAAGGTGCGCGATGCGCGCCACGCGGGATACAAGGTGCCTAGTACCGATAGCGAAAACGAAACCAGACCGATTTTCACCACATCAGACCACTCCACATCCGACGGCAGATCAGAGATGTAATACACATCCGCTGCAAGAAACTGCACACCGAAGAGTTGCTCGATCCATGGCACCAACGTTTCGACGTTCAGTGCCAAAGACACGCCCCCCACTAGACCCAAAACCGTTCCGGCAATACCAATCACCGTACCCTGCACCACAAAGATGCGCATAATCGCCATCGGGGTAGCGCCCAGGGTTCGAAGAATCGCTATGTCGGCACGCTTTTCAATCACCACCATCACCAGCGTGGACACGATATTAAATGCCGCGACCGCGACAATTAGCACCAGAATAATAAACATCACCCGCTTTTCGGTTTGAATGGCCCGGAAGAAATTCGAATGATGACGGGTCCAGTCCGTGATCTGATGCCCGCCCTGCATTCGCGCCGACAATTCCCTCGCCACCACGGGCGCAACAAACACATCGTCGACCTTAAGACGCACGCCACTCACATCGCCATACAGATTCATCAGCCGACTGGCATCGTTGATATGCATCAGCGCGAGGCTGCGATCAAACTCGAACATGCCGATTTCGAACAAGCCGACCACGGTAAAACGCTTCAATCGAGGCACGACCCCAGCCGGCGTCGCCGCCGCCTGCGGGGTAATCACCGTGACCTTGTCACCGGGATAAACACCGATCGCACGCGCCAACTCGCTACCCAGAATAATCCCGTAACCGCGATCCGTGAGGTCACGCAACGAACCCGTCAACATACTCGCACCGAGTTGCGAGACCTTGGGTTCCTGATCTGGGAGTATGCCGCGAATCAACGTACCGCTGACCTGATCGCCATTGACCAGCATAACCTGACCGTCAACATAAGGAGCCGCGCCCAGCACGCGCGGATGGGATGCCGCTTCGCGCGCCAGTTGCTGCCACTGCGGCAAACGACCGTTGACCCCAGCGATGGTGGCATGCGAGGCCGCACCGAGAATGCGGCTGCGCAACTCATTTTCGAAGCCGTTCATCACCGACAGTACGGTGATCAACGCGGTCACACCCAGCGCGATACCGAGCACCGAGACCAAAGATATAAAGGAAATAAAATGGGTTCTCTGACCCGCCCGCGTGTACCGCAGGCCGACGAATAATTCCAAAGGCTTGAACATGGACACGCATTAAACCACAGAATCAGGCCGTTAGCTTGAACCACCCTCACCCCGACCCTCTCCCAGAGGGAGAGGGTGATGAGTTAGCAACAGCGGCGGTTGGGATCGCGGTCACAGTTTACGCAGGCAATTGCCGATACGGTTCCAAAATCAGGTTGAAGCTCTATACTAAGAGCAAGTACACATCAGGAAAATCTCGTATGTCTCGCGTAAATACTGCCCTTGCAGCGCTGCTTCTTGGATCGCTCTGCGCACCAGTCCATGCCGATATTCTCTTGATGGATTCGGTATCCACTAACCCAGCCAATGATGCCCACGGCCTGTTGCGTCCCGATAAGGGCCTTGATATGAATTCGGTCAAGCAGCGCTTTGGCACGGCTACCGAAGAAATCAACTGGGTGGGTGACCCACCGATCACCCGCTGGGTTTATCCGGATTTTACGGTTTATTTTGAATCTAACCAGGTGATTCACTCGGTAGTACATCAAACTATGGAGTGATTCACCCTCTCCCTGGCCCTCTCCCTGAGGGAGCGGGGACGAAACCACGCGACGCTTTAAAGTTAGAGTGTGGTTAGCCAGGCGCTGACGGCGTTCAATAGTTCGTCATCCTTGTCGATAAAATAATGGTCTGCGCCGGGCACGATGCGCTGGAGCGACTTCGGATGGCCGGCTTTGTCTGCCGCAACGCTGCGTTCCATTGCCAAGCGGTGTACGGCTGGATAATCCTCGCCACCGTACAAATCCAGTATCGGGACGGACAAGCGATCCAACGGAAACGGCTTTTCCATCGGCTGTCGGTAATCAGTCGCCCCCATGCCAATACCGACAAAGGCGCTGATGCGCTGGTCACCAAACTTCTCAAACCAGCCCATCGCCATGTGCGTGCCACAGGAATGCGCGAGCAGGACAATATTGTTGATGCCTTGCTGATGCAAATGATCGAGTGCGGCCTCAATTCGCGGGTAAGACTCTGGGAAAATTGATACATAGTCGTAGAACTTGGCTTCTTTATTTAACACAGGCATCTGCAGCGACAGGGTATGCCAACCCGCCTCAACCAATCCCACCCGTAATGGCTGCGCGACCTGCGCCCAATCCGGGTGAAAACCCCGGCCATGGAGCAAAATGACTGCTCCGCGCGGCTTTTCGACCTCGGTCTCGGTGTAGATCGCCAAAAATTCATGGCTCCCAGCCATCAGATCAAGCGGATCACCATCAAGGATGGAATCCACTATCTCATCAGCCAGACGCTGTTCACGAGCCAAATCAGAACCGGCGACAACCGCGCCCGCCAGCAGCGACAATATCAGGGCTAAAGCGCCTCGTATTCCTGACCGATACCTTTGCATCCGCATTCATTCCTCCAGCAGTTAACTATGCAACCGATTCACACTATGCGCTATTTTGGGCTAGACTGTAGGCGAATGCCAGAAAGAGCATTGCCTGTGGCCCATATCCGATTTTCACCCGTTCCCCGTTGTATGGCCGAGTAAGATCGAGACCATGAGGAATCTCCTTTTCCCATCCATTTTTGTTGAGGACTACCTTCAATGACACATATTAAAAATCTTATTACTCCCGTCGCCATGGCCGCCTTGATCTCTATGCCCATGGCCAGCCACGCCGGCAAACCGGTAAACATCGACGGCGACCTCGGCATGGCCGTTTCTTTTAGTCACGGTGGTAAGTCTCACACCATCGAGCGTAATCAGGATAACGACAATACCATCAACCCGGATTTCGCGAAGACCTCACGTCCTTGCCCTCCTTTCTGTATTCAGCCTGCTATTTTGGCTCCGGGCATCGAAACCATTGCCGAAATTGAGGTCATTAACTACGTCAAGGCAATGGCTGACGGTGATGACTCGATTCTCGTTATCGACTCTCGTACCCCTGCCTGGGTAACCAAGGGCACCATTCCAGGTGCAGTCAATATCCCCTGGACCGCCCTGAGCCCTGCCAAGGGTGCGGATCCCATCTCCATCGGTGAGATCATGGAAGACAGCTTTGGTGCGAACCAGTTGGAAGGCCTGTGGGATTACAGTTCTGTCAAGACTCTGGTGATGTTCTGTAACGGCATGTGGTGTGGCCAGTCTCCGAATAACATCAAGACTCTGCTGAAATTTGGTTATCCAGCACACAAGATCAAATGGTATCGCGGCGGCATGCAGAGCTGGAATGTTCTGGGTCTGAGTACAACCAAACCATAAACCAGCGCTATGCTGATCGAAAGCGGCCTCCGGGCCGCTTTTCTTTGCCCAAATTTTGGTGATTTGCTAAAGATTCCCGGGGAAACCACGCTAGCCTAATACAGGCATCTGTTGGGAAGCTGGTGGCTGGCCACACCAGTACATTCAGCCCTCATCTCGCCGTTATCGGTCGACTCATCATCCGATGCCGGAGACCACTTCTCGGCGTTGAATCTGGTCGATGGAAGCGGCCTGCTCATCGATCTGGGTGCCAACGATAATCTCGACGCAATTGACGTATGGCAGTACAACCGCAGGCGCCGAACCAGTGCAGGCATGCAGGAATTGACACTTAGCTACTCCAGCGACAGGACCAATTTTGTGTCGCTTGGGTCGTCCGGTTGCCACCCAGCGTGATTCTACTCGCGACCGGTCTGCTGCTCGTACCAACGCCGGTTCGTCGCCGGCCTTAGTCCACCTAGTCTAGCCCCCACGGGATGTGCGAAAATACGCACATCATCATTGTTTCCGTGACTGCTTCATGCCTGCTGTGCCCACTACCTCGTCCGGTATTACCGATAATTCACTACTGGTCCCGCAGCTACCGACTGCTCAGCGCCCCGTGGTGCATTGGGGGCAACTCTATGGCTGCGCTGACAGTCTGGCGATAAACGCCGCCGCGCAGGAACATAATGGGCCGATTCTGCTGGTGGTTGCGGATATGCCGGCCGCCCAGAGACTAACTAACGAACTGGGCTATTTTGCGGCGACCACGGATTCCACCATACAGTGCTTTCCGGATTGGGAAACCCTGCCCTACGACGTGTTTTCACCGCTGCCCGAGATCGTTTCACAACGATTGCTAGCGCTGTATCACCTGCCTCAACTGACCCGCGAAATCCTGATCACTCCGGTCACCACCCTGCTGTCGCGTCTGCCGCCGCCAAGTTTCATTGAGGGTAGCGCCCTGATATTAAACTGCGGTGATCGGCTTGATCTCGACGCCATGCGTCGTCGACTCGAGGCCAGCGGGTATGTGTGTTGCCCCCAGGTCAACGAAAATGGTGAATTCGCAATACGTGGCTCCCTGCTTGACCTGTTTCCGATGGGCAGCGATACCCCGTTCAGGATCGATCTGTTCGACGATGAAATCGAATCGAT
This sequence comes from Chromatiaceae bacterium, assembly GCA_012965975.1. Taxonomy (GTDB): domain Bacteria; phylum Pseudomonadota; class Gammaproteobacteria; order DTRM01; family DTRM01; genus DTRM01. The sequence continues at coordinate 7,123 of DTRM01000095.1, forward strand.
CAAACGCTTTGATATCGAGACGCAACGCAGCACCGACTCATTGGAAGGCATTCATCTGCTACCCGGTCATGAATTTCCGACCGATGAGGCTGCCATCACCCGCTTCCGTCAGGGATTTCGGCAGCAGTTCGATGTCAATCCGGCCGATAGCCTGATCTATCGCGAGGTCAGCAATGGCAGTATGCCCGGCGGCATCGAGTACTATCAGCCGTTATTTCACGAGCAGATGGCAACGCTGTTCGACTACCTACCCGACAACACCTTAGTCATTCGTTATCACGATGTGGAAGACGCTGCCGAGGCCCTGCTGATACAAAGTCAGGAACGCTACGAGCAACGCAGCGGTGATCATGAGCGGCCGCCGCTACCACCCGAACTGTTGATGATGAGCCCCGCGGATCTCTCATCCCATCTGCATCAACGGGGTGGCGTGGTAATCCAGAACGTCGAGATCACCGGTACCGTCGAGCATGCGAGTAGCAATTTCGGTAGCAGTGGGCCACCGCCCCTGCCAGTGGACCCGCGTACCGAGATACCCACAAACATTCTTTGCCGCTACGTTAAGCAACAGAATGCCCGAACATTATTCGTCGCCGACTCCGCCGGTCGACGTGAAGCACTGCTGGAACTACTCCGGGGTACCGATCTCAGGCCGGTCGTAGTGAATTCATGGAAACAGTTTCTCAACTCCAGCGAGTCGGTCTGCATTGGTCTCGCCCCGATTGACGAAGGACTGGTCTCGCATCGACCCGAAATCCGCATCATTGCCGAGTCACAGCTGTTTGGCGAACGGGTACGCCAAAAACGGCGACGAAAATCTGCCAGTCGCGATGCCGAACAGGTTATTCGCAACCTGTCCGAACTGCATGTCGGCGCACCCGTGGTACAT
>DTRM01000095.1:8051-10344 GCA_012965975.1 Chromatiaceae bacterium
GCCTGCAAAAACTCACCGTGGGTGGCATGGAAGCCGAGTTTTTAACGGTTCAGTACGCCAAACAAGACAAGCTCTATGTCCCGGTTGTCTCACTCAACCTGATTAGCCGCTACTCCGGCGCCTCTCCTGAAAACGCGCCGCTGCATCGTCTCGGCGGAGACCAGTGGCAAAAAATACGCAAACGCGCCAATGAACGGGTACGGGATGTCGCGGCCGAGTTACTGGAAATCTACGCCAAAAGACAGACTGCGAGGGGCCTCAGCTTCGACAGTTCGATGGAAGAATACGCCCGATTTGCGTCCACGTTTCCGTTCGAGGAAACGCCCGATCAGCAGAATGCCATTGAGGATGTGCTTGCCGATATGCAGCGTGAACAACCCATGGATCGCGTCGTGTGTGGCGACGTCGGCTTCGGTAAAACCGAAGTGGCGCTGCGTGCCGCCTTTGTTGCGGTGCAAAACAACGTGCAGGTCGCGATTCTGGTGCCGACCACGCTATTGGCAAAACAACACCTTGAAACGTTTCGTGACCGACTCGCCGACTGGCCCATTCGAGTCGAAGGTCTGTCCCGATTTCAGAAAGGTAAAGAGGCCAGCAGCACCCTCAAGGGCATCACCGAGGGTAAGGTCGACATCGTGATCGGCACCCACAAACTGTTGTCCGATGGCATGAAATTTGCGAGGCTCGGGCTGGTAATCATCGACGAAGAGCATCGCTTTGGTGTACGCCACAAGGAGAAGCTGAAAAAGCTGCGCGCCGAAGTCGACCTGTTGACGTTAACCGCCACACCGCTACCACGCACCCTGAATATGGGCATGGCCAGCCTACGCGATCTGTCCATTATCGCGACACCGCCGGCGCATCGGCATCCCATCAAGACCTTTATAACGGAATGGAATGACAGCCTCATCGTCGAGGGATGTCTTCGCGAAATCAAGCGTGGGGGCCAGGTTTACTTCTTGCACAATGAGGTTCGGACCATTGATAAAATGGCCGATGAACTAAAACTCCTAGTGCCCGGTGCCAATGTGCGTGTCGCCCACGGACAATTGCGAGAACATGAACTCGAATCCGTGATGCAGGATTTTTATCACCAGCGCTTTAATATTCTGGTCTGCAGCACCATTATCGAAAGTGGAATCGATGTACCCACCGCCAACACCATTCTGATCAACCGTGCCGACAAGCTTGGGCTGGCACAACTGCATCAGTTACGTGGTCGCGTGGGACGCTCTCATCATCGTGCCTATGCCTATCTGCTGATTCCACCGCGGAAACTGATCACCGCGGATGCCGGCAAACGACTTGAGGCCATTGAGTCGATGGAGGATCTCGGCGCTGGATTTGTCCTCGCGACCCATGATCTCGAGATTCGGGGTGCCGGTGAACTGCTGGGTGAGGAGCAAAGCGGACAGATACATGAAATTGGGTTCACACTGTATATGGAGCTACTGGAGCGAACCGTGGCGGCACTCAAATCGGGCCAGCAACCGGAATTGGATGTGCCCGATGCGCCGGGGCTCGAAATCGACTTGCAGGTGCCCGCGCTGATTCCCGACGATTACATGCCGGACGTTCACAACCGTCTGGTGCTGTACAAGCGCATCGCCGCGGCGACGTCCTCAGGGGAGTTGCGCGAACTTCAGGTTGAGTTGATCGACCGCTTCGGCCTGCTACCGGAACCCGCCAAAAACCTGTTCCGAGTATCAGAACTGAAGCTTAAGGCGGCCCCGCTTGGGATCCGCAAAATAGAGGCCGGTTGCGAGGATGGGCGTATACTGTTCGCACCCAACCCCAATATCGCATTGGATAAACTGCTTGCCGTGGTGCATGCCAACCCATCTCACTACAATCTGGGGCGCGGGGAGCGTCTAAAATTTACTCGGCATATGCCGGACATACAGACACGGGTCGACACCATCGAACAACTCTGCATCACAATGACACCATGAGAAACCGATCGCTCGTCCCTATCTGCATGCTCGCCGTGTCCATCGGTTTCGCTCTGCCCGCACAGGGCAATGAAGACCCACCCAAAGACTGGTTTGAAATCGAACTCATTGTGTTTCAACACCTCGGTTCGGGCACAGACGATTCTGAGCAATGGCCCATTGAGTTGATGTCGTATGACTATCCTCTCGACGCCATCGAATTATTACCGTCAGATGTCGTCGTCCAGGTCGAGCCAGTAGAGACAGTAGCACCGGAAGAGCCATTGGAGCCGATCGACAAAATCGAATTTGTTGTGCCGGAATCGCTCCAAAATCCTGCGCTGGCAAGCGACGCCGCCGTC
>DTRM01000096.1:0-3541 GCA_012965975.1 Chromatiaceae bacterium
GCGTTGATCGGTGGCGTTGGGGGAACCTTGACCATTCTTTGTTATGGCTACTGGATTCGGGAAAACGGTCGTGTGGATGCCAGCGATATTCGGTTGATGCGGGTGGATGTCGGGGTTGCCTATGCGGTGACCATACTGTTTGGTCTGGCGATGGTGATTATTGGCAGTACGCTGGAAATAGAGGGCAAGGGTGCCGGGCTATTGGTCTTGCTGGGTGATAGTTTGCGTGAGCAGTTGGGCCCCACCGTGGCATGGCTGTTCCTGCTGGGGGCGCTCGGAACCGTGTTTAGCAGTCTGCTGGGTGTTTGGCAGTCGGTGCCGTATCTGTTTGCCGATGTGTGGCGGTTGTTCATCAAGACAACGGCTTCTTCTGACCCGGTGGATACGAATTCATCCGTCTATCGATCCTATATGCTCGCGTTGGCTATCGTGCCAATGGTCGGGCTGTTTATGAGCTTTCAGGATGCGCAGAAAGTGTATGCGATAACCGGCGCATTGTTCATGCCGGTGTTGGCGCTGGCCTTGCTGTGGTTAAACGGGTCCAGTCGTTGGGTCGGTCGCTGGCAAAATGGTTGGCTAACCACAGGGGTATTGTTGCTGACATTCGTTTTTTTCGCCTACCTCGCGGCGATGAAATGGCTTGCCTAGTGGGTCAGAAAAATGCCCCACTCGCAACCGGATTTATGCCCGTTGTTGGTGATGATGCGCGGGTGTTGATTCTGGGTTCGATGCCGGGGGTGCGATCACTGCAGGCAACTGAGTATTATGCTCATCCTCGTAACAGCTTCTGGCCAATCATGCAGACACTGTTTGATATCGATGGCGAGTTACCGTACGCCCAGCGCCTCGAACCTTTGATGCGGCGGGGTATTGCGTTGTGGGACGTGCTGAGACTTTGTGAGCGAGAAGGCAGTCTTGATTCGGCAATCAAGCGCGAAACCATGGTCGCCAATGATTTTGAGACGTTTTTATCTATGCATACGACGATTCGAGCCATCTTTTTCAATGGAGTAAAGGCCGAGCAGGAGTTCCAGCGTTTGGTCATGCCAACGTTGAGTTACATCGAGGGCATACATTACCAGCGTCTGCCCTCGACCAGTCCGGCAATGGCCGCGTTGTCTCGCGAGCAAAAACTACAGCAGTGGTCGGTGATTGCCGAGGTGTTGGCATCCTAGTCGCCCGGTTCAGGTCGTGTTCGATCTCGTCGATTCACTTATGTGAGGACGCATCAAAGAAACCGTTGCGCACATAAGTTCCCTCTCCCGCAGGGAGAGGGTTGGGGTGGGGTGATGTAAATCCAGGCATCTATGCGTTTATCGGCCCGCTGTGGACCTGACTTGAAGTGGGTTAACGCCTCAGGGTCAATTGAAGCGATCGGTTCCCGCGATGCAGTTCAAGGTCGAGCACGGCAGCGGTCTTGGTGGCAGCCGATTTGATGTCAGCCAGATTATTGATCACCCGGTTATTGACGGAAACTATCCCGTCACCGGGCCGCAGGCCAAAATGAGCCGCCGCACTGAAGGGCGCAACCGATACCACGTCAACACGACTGCGGTTCAGCGATCGGGTGGGCAGGTACGGGCGTTGTCGCAAGACTGTTCCTGTCAACAGGGCATTGATTTCTTCGCCGTAGAGTTGATGTGGCCGCTGACGGTCAATAATGAGTCTGCGTTGGGTAGGGATGCCCGAGCGCATGAGGTTGAATACCACGCGGTCGCCTGAGTTGAGCAAGCTGATGCTCTGCTCAAGATCTGAGGCGTCGCGAATGTCGTGTTGATTCAGGCTAATGACAATATCGCCTGAGCGCAGTCCCGCGCGTGCGGCGGGTGATCCGGGCAATACCGCAATGATCTGGGCACCGCTGTCGGATTCTAGCCCCAGATGCTTGTCCTCTTCGATAGCGATGTCGTCGCTAAGGAGTCCGAGTAGGGTACGTTTTACTTCGCCATGGCGAGTCAGTTGATGTGCGATAGCGGCGGCGGTGTTTGAGGGTACCGCGAAGCCGATACCGACGTTGCCACTGCCTGGGGTAAGAATGCCGCTGTTGAGGCCAATTAACTCGCCTTGAAGATTAATCAGTGCACCACCGGAATTGCCTGGATTGATCGGGGCATCCGTTTGAATGAAGTTTTCATAACCGTCGAAGCCAAGTCCCGAGCGACCGAGTGCGCTGACGATTCCCGAGGTGACTGACTGATTAAGTCCAAATGGGCTGCCAATGGCGAGTACAAAATCACCAACCCGTACCGCATCGGAATTTGCGATCGGTAGTGACTCAAGGTTGTCGGCGTCGATTTTCAACACCGCGATATCGGAATCCGTATCGGTACCGATGATGGAGGCATTCAATTTGCGTCCATCATGCAAGGTGACGGCAATGGTGTCGGCCTGTTTAACCACGTGATAGCAGTTTTTGGCATCAATAATGACCCCGGAGCCGAGATTATTGGTACGCGGAGTGGGTCTGGGGGCGCGACGATAATAGGGTGCATAACCCCATCGTGATAGTGGTGGTGCGGCCCGGGTGTTGGTCTGAGTGACCGCGATGTTAACCACGGCGGGCAGGGCCCGACTCAAAACGGGTGCCATCGAGGGCAGCGTGGCGCCCGTGCCATCGCTGCCGGGCAATTGGGCGTAGACGCCGCCGACACAGACCAGCGAGCCAATTATCAGCCCAAAAATACGGAAAAGAAAAGTAAAACGCATACCAAATCCCCGGATATCCTCAGCCGATTATACCGTATAATTCGCGCGATACAGTGGCAGGAGTCTGAATATGCAAACGGGCTATCAAAAGATGGCGAGTATCGTTGATCTCGGTGTCGGCGAGATCAAGCGGGTCGACATTAATGGGCGGGGATATCTGCTGGCGAACGTCGAGGGTGAGTTTTTTGTTGCCGATGATCTGTGTACCCATGAAGATGTTTCGTTGGCTCTGGGATGTCTTAAGGGCGAGTGGATCAAATGTTCATTACACGGCAGCCAGTTTAATTTGCGTACCGGTGAGGTGATGGAGGAACCGGCGGACGAGCCCCTGCGAGTATATCCGGTGAAGATTGAAGACGGTGATGTCTTCGCAAAACTTGATTGATGGAACCATTATGAATACCGAAACAGTAAGCAAAGATCCCGAAGTACTGATGCACTCGATATTGCAACGGGTGGCAACGGGTCCCGATCTCAGCAAGAGTATTTCCTACGACGAGGCGCGTGAGGGTATGCGCATGGTCCTCGATCGGGAAACCAGTGATATGCGCATTGGTTTGTTTTTGATTGCGTTGCGAATGAAGCGCGAAACCGATGCGGAGAACACGGGCGTGTTACAGGCTATTCTGGACGCGACGCAGACCGTCGTTGCAGCGGTTGATGAGGTTATCGATATTGCTGATCCTTATGATGGTTACGGGCGCACCCTGCCTTCATCGGTATTTTTGCCAGCCGTATTAGCAGCTTGTGACGTTGCTGCAGTTTGTCATGGGCTTGAAGCGGTTGGCCCCAAGTACGGGGTAACCAATCGCAAGGTGTTGCGAGCGGCCGGTTA
>DTRM01000096.1:3551-29156 GCA_012965975.1 Chromatiaceae bacterium
TGTCGGTCGAGCAGGCGGCTGCACGATTGGATGGTAGACAGGCAGGTTGGGCCTATGTGGATCAGGCGGCGTCCTGTCCGAAGTTGCACGACCTGGTCGGGTTGCGTTCGGAGATGGTCAAGCGTTCGGTGGTGACCACGGCCGAGGTGTTGACAGGACCGATTCGCGGTCGTAACAAAACGCATCTGGTTACCGGCTATGTCCACAAGCCCTATCCGCCGATCTATGCCAATCTTGCCCGTCATTCAGGTTTTGATTCCGCGCTGTTGGTACGTGGGGTCGAGGGCGGGGTAATTCCATCTCTGCGTCAGCCAGGCCGAGCCTTTCATTTTAGCGGTGAGGGTGAATTGGAAGGGAAAGATTTCAATCCATCCGAGTTGGATATTGATCAGCCCGTCAGGGCGGTGCCGTTTCCCGATGGTATTCCATTGATCAAGAAGCGCGGTTCTGCCGAGGCGGACAAGCCGGATGCGGATGTTGCGGCGGGGATGGCGGCGACGCTGGGCATGGCGGCCCTTGCGGGTGAGGCCGGAGCGTTTCGGGATGGGCTGGTGTATTCCGGCGGCATGTGTCTTTGGCATCTGGGTCGGGTTGATACCATTCAGAAAGGTGCGGAATGGGTTCGTTCGGTGTTGGATTCCGGGGTGGCGTTGGCTCGATTTAAGGATTGACCCCGCTGTTGCGGCCGGTGTGGACTGTAAGATTTGTTTACACAGCAGAAAAATCCAATGAATTGGAATCCGTGTAAACGTTTGTTTATAAAAATTTATTTTTATCTGGTATGGATATTGCCTCACAGTTAGGAAAATAACGATAATTGTAAAACTATATATGGAAGTTAGTTACCTCCCTACCTACTGGGAGGAGGAAGGTATGAAACATTTATTGGCCATGTCATTAGCTGCGCCGGTATTGGCGTTTTCATCGTTATCAGCACAAGCAATATCGATCGGTCTGTACGACCTGAGTAATCACCCGGATGGCAATTAGGCTCCACCAGAATATGGTTTGCGACTTGGTGGCTTATTAACGGGCAGTTCCAGCGCAGAGTACACCGTTGGTTTTGATCATGCCCTTAGCAGCATGACGCTTAATTACACGGGGACTAAAATCATTATTCAAGGTCAGGCCTCATCTTTTGGATGGCACTGATACTCAGAGCTGCATCGACAGGGAAAACGGTGCCTTCACCGGGATGACGAGGGCGAGCTTGATTGAGTAAGCATTAGTCACCTCAAGACTCTATTTTTACGAGTGTACGACCGTGAGTTTTCCCATCAAGCATGGCTCGGAATGTGGGTTGGAGGGTGTCGAGAGTGACTGTATTGGTGACGATGTCTTCGAGTTTTGATGGTTTCCATTCGCTTCCTAGTTTCTGCCAAAGCTGATGTCGCAGTTCAGTAGGACATCCCGCAGAGGTGATGCCCAACAGGCCGACGCCGCGCAGGATAAAGGGCATGACGCTGGTGTTAAGCGTGGTTCCCGCGGCCATGCCGATGCTGGCGATGCAGCCCCAGGGTTGGGTAGTGCTGATGAGCCAGTCGAGTATTGCGCCGCCGGCAGTATCGATGGCACCGGCCCAGCGTGCCTTTTGTAGTGGGCGGTGGGAAAAGTCCATGTTGGTTCGCAGCAAGACGTCATCGGCACCGAGTCGTTTGAGGTAGCCGTGCTGGTCGGGTTTTCCGGATAGCGCGATCACTTGGTAGCCTTGGTCGCTGAGCAGGTTGATGGCGATCGACCCGACGCCTCCGCTGGCGCCTGAGACGAGTATTGGACCTGACGTGGGCGCGACGCCGTTGAGTTCGAGACGATGTAAGGCCAGGGCCGCGGTGAGGCCTGCGGTGCCCAGGATCATCGCGGAGCGGGGATCCAGCGCATTGGGCAGTGGAATGACCCACTCGCCGGGTACGCGGATATAGTCGGCATAACCGCCGTCGTGGGTTTGACTGAGGCCGTAACCGGTTACCAGTACGGCCTGATCGATCTTGATGCCGGGGTGGTTTGAGTGGATCACCGTGCCGGCGGCATCGATGCCACCGTTGAGGGGTGAGGTGCGCAGTATTTTTCCTTCACCCGTGGCGGCAAGCGCGTCTTTGTAATTCAGACTCGACCATCGCACGCGGATCACGATATCACCGGCGCTGAGTTGGTTCAGTGTCAGGGTTTCAATATCGGATCGGGTGACGTCCTCATCTTGGTGAATACGCAGGGCACGAAACGATTCCGGTGTGGGTTCTGTCATTGACCAGGAATGCCGCCGCGGGTGAGTTGCAGCGGGTCGAGTAGTTTATCTAATTCGGCTTCGGATAGATCGGTCATTTCCAACGCCACGTCCTTTACCGCCCGTCCTTCCTTGTACGCGCGTTTGGCGATGGCGGCACCTTGCTCGTAGCCGATGACGGAATTCAGTGCGGTGACCAAAATGGGGTTACGGGCGAGTTGAGCCTTGAGTATGTCTTCATTAACAGTAAAGTCCTTGATCGCTTTGTCGGCCAGATTACGGGCGGTGTTGGCTAATAGGTCAATACTCTGCAACAGGTTGTAGGCGATCACTGGCAGCATCACGTTTAACTGAAAGTTACCTGACTGGCCTGCTGCAGTGATGGTGGCATCGTTGCCGATCACCTGTACGCAGACCATCGCAGCAGCTTCAGGCACGACCGGGTTCACCTTGCCGGGCATGATACTGCTGCCCGGTTGCAGGGCGGGTAAGGCGATTTCACCGAGGCCGGTGAGAGGGCCGCTGTTCATCCAGCGCAGATCATTGGCGATTTTCATGATGCCAACGGCAACGGTTTTTAGTTGTCCTGACATTTCTACCGCGGCATCTTGCGCGCTTAAGCCTTCAAAGAAATTATCCTTGGGGTGGAAGGCTATGTTTTGGTCGGCGGCGAGTAGTTTGTTGAATTCGCCAGCAAAGTCGGGGTGGGCATTAATGCCGGTGCCGACCGCAGTACCGCCGAGGCTCAATCCGCACAGATAGGGCAGTGAGTTGTTGATGCGTTTGATGCCGATGCGCATTTGTCTTGCCCAGCCACCGAGTTCCTGTCCCATGGTAATGGGCATCGCATCCATCAAATGGGTGCGTCCGGTTTTGGTCACACTGTCGAGCGACTTGGCCTTGGTTTCCAATGTGGATGCCAGATGATCGAGTGCGGGAAGCAGTTGTGTCGTGATCTGAATTGACGCGCTGACATGAATGGCGGTGGGAATCACATCGTTACTGCTTTGCCCCATGTTAACGTGATCATTCGGATGCACATCCAGACCACTGGCGCGCGAGGCCAGTGTCGCGATCACCTCGTTCGCATTCATGTTGGTGCTGGTGCCGGAACCGGTCTGGAATATATCGATTGGGAAATGATCATGGTGCTGGCCGTTTTGCACTTCGGTGGCGGCGACGACGATGGCATTGCACAGCGCCTCATCCAGCAAGCCGATCTGCTGGTTGGTGCGTGCCGCAGTGGCCTTGATCAGACCGAGGGCGGAAATGAATGTGCCGGGCATGGGGATTCCGCTGATCGGGAAGTTATCGACCGCGCGTTGAGTCTGTGCGCCATAGAGCGCATCGGCTGGTACTTGCACTTCCCCCATGCTGTCATGTTCGACGCGGGTTGAATCTGAAGCCATGACGGTATTCCTGATAAATATCGATAGGGCTTATGTTACAAGTTGCTCCCTATATATCCAGTAGTAATTGCGCCGGATCCTCGAGCGCGTGCTTGATCATCACCAAAAACTGCACGGCATTGCGACCGTCGATGATTCTATGGTCATAGGAGAGTGCCAAATACATCATCGGACGGATCACGACTTCACCCTTTTCCGCCACTGGGCGATCCTGAATCGTGTGCATGCCGAGGATGGCACTTTGTGGCGGGTTTAGGATCGGGGTCGATAACATGGATCCGAATACGCCACCGTTGGAGACGGTAAAGGTGCCGCCGGTGAGTTCCTCGTAGTGGAGATTTCGGGCCTGCGCGCGTACCGAAAAATCGATAATACTGCGCTCAATGTCCGCGAATCCCATGTTGTCGGCATCGCGAATGATGGGTACCACCAGTCCTTGATCCGAGGACACGGCGATGCCGACGTCGAAGTAGCCGTGGTAGACGATATCGTTGCCATCGACGGAGGCATTGATCGACGGGAAGGCCTTGAGTGCCTGCACCGAGGCCTTAACGAAGAACGACATCAGTCCAAGTTTTACCTCGTGTTCCGCCTGAAAGCGGGTTTGGACCCGCTTGCGCAGAGCCATGATTGGTTCCAGGTTGACCTCATTAAAGGTGGTCAGGATAGCCGCGGTTTGTTGCGCCTGCACCAGTCGCTCGGCGATGCGAGCGCGAATCCGCGTCATTGGCACACGGCGTGAAGGTCGGTTGGAGTCGCCGTCGTCTGCAGGGCCAGACACGGGATCTGCGGAGTCGGTATTGGATGCGGGTGAGGGGACATCCGATAGTTGACGTATGGAAGCCTCGGCATCGGCCTTCAGTACGCGTCCATTCTTCCCGGTACCGGTTATGTCGTTAATCGAGAGTCCGTGGCCTTGCAGCAGTTTGCGTACCGACGGGCTCGCAGTGGAGGCGGTGCCAAGCTTGGGTTCGAGGGTGTCTTTCAGGGTGGCGGGTGTTGCACTGTCATCGATTTTGGCAATCAGGTCTCCTGCGCTGACCACCGAGCCATCGCTTATACAAATTTCGGTAACCACTCCCTGTACGGGTGACGGTATCTCGAGAACCACCTTGTCGGTTTCCAAGTCGACCAAATTATCGCTCTCGGCAACGGCATCACCGACCTGTTTGTGCCATGCGATCAGTGTCGCCTCACTGACGGACTCAGGTAATTCCGGTACGCGTATTTCTATTAACATGGGGATAATTTACTCGATGGCATCATTGATCAGGTCTTGTTGTTGCTGGCGGTGAACGCGTAAATTACCGACGGCGGGCGCGGCTGAGCTTGCACGTCCGGCGTAGCGCATTTTCATGTGATCGCCAAGCAAGGTACGAAAGCGATGTTTGATCTGATCCCAGGCGCCTTGGTTATGGGGTTCTTCCTGACACCACACCAGTTCAGTCGCATTGGGGAAGGATTCGATCGCGCGGGCCAGCAGGGCGCGGGGAAACGGATAGATTTGTTCGAGCCGAATGATCGCGGTGTCGTCTCTTTGCAACTCACGGCGCGTTTCGATCAGGTCGTAATAAACCTTGCCTGAGCACACCACGATGCGATGGACCGCATCATTGTCAGGCAGCGATTTGTCACTGATAACCGGTTCAAACGAACCACTCGTGAGGTCGTTTAGCGAGGATGTCGCGGCCTTATTGCGCAACATACTTTTGCAGGTCATGACTACCAGTGGTTTCCGAAATGAGCGCAACATCTGTCGGAGTAGCAGATGAAACATCTGTGCGGGTGTGGTGGGGACGCAGACCTGAATGTTGTGTTCAGCGCACAGTTGCAGATAGCGCTCGAGCCGGGCCGATGAATGTTCAGGGCCTTGCCCCTCAAAGCCATGTGGCAGCAGCATTACCAAACTGCACAGGCGGCCCCACTTGGACTCGCCTGAGGCAATAAACTGGTCGATGACGACCTGGGCACCATTGGCAAAGTCCCCGAATTGAGCCTCCCACAGCACCAGCGCGGAAGGATCGGCGGTGGCGTATCCATACTCAAAGCCAAGCACGGCTTCTTCTGAAAGTAAGGAATCCACCACCAGGAAGTTGGCCTGATGAGCGGATAGATGTTGCAGTGGCGTGTAGTTGCGATCCTGGGTTTGGTCGTGTAGCACCGCATGACGATGAAAAAATGTGCCCCGGCCACTGTCTTGACCGGTGAGTCGTACCGGATACCCGGTTGTCAGGAGATTGGCATAGGCCATGGTTTCGGCATAGCCCCAATCGATCGGAATTTCCCCGAGCGTCATTTTCTGGCGACGCTCGAGAATCTTTTTGACCCGGTCGTGGAGAGTCAGATCGGCGGGAAGATCCAACAGTTGTGCGCTCAATCTGGTGATGGTTTTTTGATCAATGGTGGTATCAACCACTTCGTTCCATTGGGCATCGTGGTACGGGGCCCAATTGACCGCATATTGATTGGTCAGGCCCTCGACGACGGGTCGCGACACGACGCTTCCATCGGCTAATATCGAGCGATAGTTTTGCATCATCTGGTCGGCCGTACGCTCATTGATCACTGAGGCCTTGATCAGGCGCGCCGCGTAAATCGCTCGGGTGGTGGGGAGTTGGTTGATGCATTGGTACATCTGCGGTTGGGTTACCGATGGCTCATCTGCCTCATTGTGTCCTTGGCGTCGGTAGCACACCAGATCGATCACTACGTCGCGGTTAAAGGTCATGCGATAGTCGAGTGCCAGACGGGTAACGAATATGACGGCCTCGGGGTCATCGGCATTGACGTGAAATATCGGTGCCTGAATCATTTTCGCGACATCGGTGCAATACAAGGTCGAGCGCGCGTCCAGCGGATTGCTGGTAGTGAAGCCAATCTGGTTGTTGATCACAATATGCACGGTGCCGCCGGTTCCGAATCCGCGTGCCTGAGACATATTGAGGGTCTCCATCACGACCCCTTGGCCAGAGAACGAGGCGTCACCATGGATCAGCACCGGCACAACGCGTTGGCCTTCGCGATCATGACGGTGTTGTTGTCTGGCTCGAACCGAGCCTTGAACGACGGGATTAATGATTTCCAGATGAGACGGGTTGAAAGACAACGCCAGATGGATGTTGCCTCCCGGTGTTTCGATATCCGATGAAAATCCTTTGTGGTATTTGACATCACCCGATGTGGTTCCGTGGCCGTGTTCGCCGTTGCCCTCAAACTCATCAAACAACGTACTCGGAGCTTTACCCAGGATGTTGGTTAGCACATTGAGGCGACCCCGGTGGGCCATGCCGAGTACGATTTCCTCAACTCCCTCCGCGCCTGCACGCTGAATCATTTCATCGAGTAGTGGAATAAGGCTTTCGCCACCCTCAAGGGAAAATCGTTTCTGACCAACGTAGCGTGTGTGCAGATAGCGTTCCAAGCCTTCTGCGGCGGTCAGCATTTCCAGCACCCAGGATTTTTCCTCATTATTCAGTCCGGGTCGGGCTCGTGTGGTCTCGATTCGTTCCTGAATCCAGCGTTTCTGCACGGTGTCAGTAATGTGCATGTACTCAGAGCCAATGGTGTGACAGTAGACATCCTCGACCAGTCCAACGATCTCGTTTAACGTCATGCGATCATCGGCAAACAACGATCCGGTATCGAAGCGGGTCTGCAGATCGGCTTCTTCGAGATGATGAAATTCTGGTTGTAGGTCGGGCACCTTCAGCGGGGGTTTGCGGCCAAGCGGATCAAGGCGGGCTTGCTGGTGGCCGCGCACGCGGTAGGCATTGATCAGGCGTAAGACTGCGGACTGTTTGCGTTCCACGGTGCTTTCCCGACCGTGGGTCTGTTGACGCAAGGGCGAGTGTCGGGAACGCGACAGTTTTGCAAAGGCTTCGCGCACCGGGCCATGGGCAACTTCAGGTCTGAGCAAGGGTTTTTCGTTGCGCAGGCGCTCGAAAAAGTCGCGCCAATCGGTTGCGACAGAGTCGGGGTCTTGCAGGTAGTCCTCATAAAGCTGTTCGACGAAAGCGGAGTTACCGCCGAACAATGCGGAATCTTCCTGCAGTAAAGAGAGCGGTGCGCTCATAGTAGCCTGTCAGGGTCTTGTTATTTTCACACGCCGTGTGCGTGCCTCAGGGAAAAGTCTAGCACATGTAGCGGAATTTGCGCGCCGGACGGGTGTTCAGCTTGGGTTCAGTCGGGTCTGTCAGACTTCGTGGTAACCAATCGAAAAGGAGATGGTTATGAATAAATCCACATTAGCATCAACATTGGGCGCCGCATTGGTTGCGACTATGCTGGCTGCTCCGGTGCAGGCGTCCAACACTCACTGGGGGGTACTTGTCAGTAGTCCGGTAACGCATGGATACGACCACAATGATCGATTTCATCATTACGTGTCACGCCACTACAAACATCATCGCCGATCACATTGCGCGATTAGTTACCGTGGTGATAACCACGGTTATCGCCATAACAACCATCATCGCGACCGTCACCACACGAAGCACGGTCGGGTTGCATTACTGTGGTGAAAAGCCGGCATGGTGCAATCTTGCACCATGCCGGAAGGTTTGGAGGAAAGTTATCGATTAGTTGATCTTGATGCGTTTCGGCTGTACTTCGGCTTGTTTCGGTAGCGTTACTTTGAGTACACCATCGTTATAGCTGGCCTCTATCGCATCAGTTTCCACGCTGTCAGGTAGTGTAAAACGGCGCGAAAAATCGCCATGTGCGCGTTCGACTCGTCCTTGTTGGTCCGCGTCTTCGTCGACACGGCCGCGTTTACCACTAATGGTCAACACGCCCTTGTCTGCGGTGACCTCGATATCATCAGAGGCGACACCGGGAATATCGGCGTAAAGCACAAAGCGGTCGGCCAGATCCTGAATGTCGCAGGCAGGGTGCCAAGTGGCGCGTTCGCCCAAAGAATCACGGTGGACTCGTGGTTCGGTTTGCTCAGGGCCAAGCGCATTTTGCCACTGGGAAATTAGGTTCCAAGGTTCATAGGCTGTTAAATACATGATCGTTCTCCCATCAAGTCATTTGATCTCAAAGGCATGTGCCTCTGGTAACAGATATAGGGTCGATCCATGGGAATTCAAGGACGGTGAGACAATTTTCCTCACGCGATAAATCAGTGTTTACTAGCGCTCGATTGGGGTGTCGTCATGGTTTCCCCAGTCAGACCAGGCACCTGCATAACCGCGAACCTTGTTAAAGCCGAGATGTTTCAGCGCGATGTAGGAGAAAGCCGAGCGATGGTGGCTTTGGCAATAAGTAACCACTTCGTCACCGGGAGTGATGGACTGATCTTGCAGCATTTTCGTTAACTCATCGTTTGATTTGAGTCGCATGGCTCGACCCTTGTCCATGAGATCCAGCCAGTTGATGTTGGCCGCGCCGGGGATATGTCCACCGTGTTTGGCGTGAATGGCTTGACCGCTGAATTCTCTTTCGCTTCGAACGTCCAGAAAGCGTACGGACTGGTCATCAAGATGCTGCAGAATATAGTCTTTGTCCGCGCAGGCATCGGCACATAATGAGACCCGCAACGAACCCGGTTCGACCATGGAGGGTGAGCGGGTCAATGAATATCCCTCGGTCGCCCAGACGTGCAGGCCACCATTTAACAACGAATGATGATGATGGCCGCAGGCATCCAACGTCCACAACAGCCGGGATGCCTTACCTCCGGTTTGATCGTCGTAGGCAATGACATGGGTGTCCCGATGGATGCCAAGTTCTGAGAACAACTGATTCAGCGCAGCTTTATCTGGCAACAGACCAAAAACAGGCGTTTGATGGCGAACCAAGCGAGCGTAAGTAATGTTTATGGCCCCTTGGATATGAAATTGAGCGTGAGTTTCGGCGCTCGATAGATCGACGATTCGAATGTTGGGGTGATCAAGGTGGCGCTGGAGTTCTTCGGGCTCAATCACCTGAGAAAGTATTAATCTATCCATATGAGAATAGTAAAGGTTTTATCTCGTTTTGTGTACAATTATTGCTATCCCTGAGCGCTCTATCTGACGTTGGCCATTCCTTAGTATGAGTCTAAATTCTTCCGTCACAGATGAATATCAAAATAGGTTGGCGCGATTGCTGGTGAGTCACCCGCGATGGTCGATGATCATTGCAATACTGGTTTGTATCGCATCATCACTCGGTGTCGGCAAGCTTCAATTTTCAGATGACTATCGAGTCTATCTTGGTGACAACAATCCCCAGCTTCAAGCCTTTGAGGCGTTGGAGCAGGTCTATTCCAAGCACTACAACGTACTCATTGTTCTCGCGCCAAAAACGGGCTCGGTGTTTTCTGCATCGGTACTCGCTGCGGTTGAACAACTAACCGAGTCGAGTTGGCAAACCCCATTTTCCACGCGCGTGGATTCGCTCAGTAATTTTCAACATATGTACGCGGACGGGGATGATATTTTTGTTGCCGATCTGGTTCCTGAAGCGGTCGGTCTGACTGCCGAGAAACTAGCGACTATTCGAGACATCGCGTTGTCCGAGCCGATGTTGGTGCGTCGCCTGGTATCGCCATCGGCCGATGTCACCGGTATTAACATCAGCCTGTTGCCTCCTGATGGAGATCTAGATGCGAATCAAAAGGTGGTCGCCTATGTTCGTGAACTTGTTGCGAAAACGGAGCTTGCGTACCCCGACATCGAGTTTTACCTGACAGGCATGGCCCTGCACGATAATGCCTTTTTGGAGGCATCAGTAATGGACAGTAAAACCCTGTTGCCGGCCATGTATCTGTTCGTCATTGTGATAACTGGGTTTTTGTTTCGCTCCTGGATGGGGATGTTAGCGACGACGCTGGTGATTGTGGCGGCCAGTCTTAGCGCAATGGGATTGGCGGGGTGGTTCAACATTGTTCTGTCGACGCCGTCGGCTAATGCGCCGGTGATCATCACCACACTAGCAGTGGCCAATACCATTCATTTGCTGGCGACATTTTTGCGGCGCTATCGCGAGGGCCTCGATCGACGCGCCGCGGCAAAGGCGACCTTGACGTTTAATATGCGACCGATACTGATTACGTCAGCCACCACGGCGATCGGGTTTCTGAGCATGAACTTCAGCGACTCTCCACCGTTTCAGGACCTCGGCAATATCGTTGCAATGGGCGTGGTCGCGGCGTGGTTTTATGCCTTGTTTCTGCTGGTACCTCTATGCCAGATGATTCCGCAGAAGGCCGCAGCGCTGCCTCGGAGTTATAGATGGTTCTGGGTCGGATTCGCGGATCGGGTGTTGGCGCGACCGATGGCTATGGTTGTGGTGATTGCACTGTTGATTCCGACGATCGCTTTTGGCATCAGTCGTATCGAGTTGAACGATAATTTTATCGAGTATTTTGACGATCGTTTTGACTTTCGGGTTCATACGGATTTTGTCAGGGACCGTCTCACCGGATTAGACACGTTGGAGTACTCACTGGACTCGGGCGAAACCGGTGGTCTTTATGCCCCGGGTTACCTCAGCGCCGTCGAGGCCTTTGCCAACTGGTTTCGTGCGCAGCCAGAGGTCGTACACGTCGCATCGGTCACGGATGTAATGAAGCGGCTCAATCGTTCATTTCATCGTGACGACCCGAACTATCATGTCATCCCCGACCAGCGCGAACTGGCGGCGCAGTATCTGCTGCTTTATGAAATGTCCCTGCCGCAGGGTTTGGATACCACCGACCAGATCAATCTCGACAAGTCGGCATCGCGTTTTACCGTGAGTCTGTCGAATGTCAGTAATGCGCAATTACTGGATGTGGAACAGCGCGCAAGTATCTGGATCGATACCCATGCTGGCGATCATTTTGTTGCTGCGGCAAGCGGACCATCGCTGATGTTTGCCCATATTGCCTGGAACAATATTGTTTCCATGTTATCGGGTACCTCGTTGGCGTTGGTCCTGATCTCCGCCTGTCTTATCTTTGCGCTGCGCAGTTTGCCGTTGGGGCTATTGAGTCTGGTTCCCAATATCGTGCCTGCGCTTATGGCTTTTGGTCTATGGGGCTACCTGAGCGGAGAAGTCGGTCTGGCGATTTCGGTGGTGAGCGCGATGACATTGGGCATGATTGTGGACGATACGGTACACTTTTTACACCGTTATCGGGAAGCCATTGTGACCGACGGCCACAAGGCACGCGAGGCGATTCAGAGTACGTTTGTTGAGGTTGGGCCGGCTTTATTTAGTACCTCGCTGGCCTTGTCCGGTGGCTTTCTTATTTTGTCGTTCTCGGGATTTAGTGTGAACGGTGATATGGCACTGCTGACAGCAATGACATTGGGGTTGGCACTGGTAGCTGATTTTCTGTTGTTACCCCCGTTATTATTATTGATGGATAAGCTACTATGCTCATGACTGAGGTTGATAGGCTCGACTTGCCAACCTGGCGCAAGGCTCAGGAACTCGAGCAGCATCTTGGTGATCCGAGAGTCGCAGCGAATCCACTGTCGTGCCACACAACGGTTAATTTTGACGAAGGCGATGAATTCCCGCAAAAAAGTGTTGATGCGTTGTCCGACGTTGGTTTCTTCAATTATCTGGTGCCTGAGAAGTTTGCGGGGGCGATGGCAAGTCCTACCGAGCTGATGGCACTGACGCGTGTAGTTTCACGGCGCGATCTGACCACTGCGATCGCGATTGGACAGACGTTTCTTGGTGCATTGCCCGTGTGGTTAGGAGGCAGCGACGAACAGACCGCATTGCAGTCGTCGCATGTTCGCTCCGCGCATCTGGGCTGTCTAGCACTTACCGAAAAAGGTCATGGCAGTGATGTAATGTCATCGGAAGTGGTTGCCGAACCTCATGCCGACGGACTCTGCGTGAGTGGTGAGAAGTGGTTGATCAACAATGGGACACGCGGTACAACCCTGTCACTACTGGTTCGTAGCAAGCCCGGTACTGGTATGGATACGTTGTCGTTGTTACTTATTGACAAAGAAACGCTGTCTGATGGTGCCACCAAGCCGGTAGAAAAGATCCCCACTCATGGAATTCGCGGGGCGGATATCAGCGGTATTCGGTTTGTCGACTGTGTGGTTCCCGAGTCCGTGGTGATGGGTGGCGTGGGTGGTGGTTTTGAATTGATGGTCAAGACCTTGCAGATATCACGCATCATGGCCACCGGATTTTCGCTCGGAGCCTCCGACAGTGCGATTCGTCTGGCGCTGGATTTTGCCATTGATCGACAAATCTATGGGGCGTCAGTTGTGGATATCCCGGCTGCGAGGTTTTCCCTGATTGGCTGCTTGCTGGACCAGTTCATGGCTGAGTCAGTCGCGCTGATTACGACCCGTGCCATTACCCTGCAGCCGTCGCGTCTGACGCTTTGGTCGGCGATCACGAAGTATTACGTTCCGGTTACCAGCGAAAAAATAGTGCGAGATTCCGGTGTGGTACTCGGCGCACGTCACTATATCCGAGAGGATCATTGGTCGGGGTTGTTTCAGAAGCTGATGCGCGACAACGCGGTGGTGAGTCTTTTTGATGGTAGTACAGCGGTCAATCTTGGCTTGATTGCGGGGCAACTCAATATGTTGGTTGCGGCACGAACAAAATCTCATGGACATCTCGAGCCTGAACAGCGGGATGAGTTGCTGGCGCTGGCGACGCTGGATCAAGCGGATACGGGGTTTCCTCGCGCAGATGATCTTGAGTTGAGTAACAATGGTCATGACGAGATTTTGGATTCGCTGGGCTGGTTGGCAGAGAAAATTGCAGCTGAACCGGGTGATGAAGATGAAGCCATCCGCCAACTGTTGCTCGAAGAAATAGCGTTGTTGTTGCTTGAACGCGATAAGCTGGACGCAGCTGTGCGGGATCTGAATTTGGCCAAGGATTTCAAGCCCACCTCTGAGGCGCGTTTTGAACTTGCCAAACGATACTGCCAGTTGTTTGCCGCCGCGAGTGCGATACTGATCTGGGTCGCCAATCGAGATACAATAAACGGTATGTTTAGCAGCGGTGAATGGTTGGAGTTGATGCTCGCACGGATCAACAGTGAGTTAAGTGAAGTGGGCGTCAGTCACTGGATGCAGAACAAGGTTGTTATCGAACGCCTGTGGCAGCAGTTTCTTGGTCTGTACCATGACGAGAAAATGTTTTCGATCGTGCCATTCGCATTAGCCAAAGGGGTACGCTGACTGTGTCTTCATGGATATTAGCTGCAGAGGCCAACCCGAAAGCGACGGTGAAGTTGTTCTGTCTCGCGTACGCCGGTGGCGGCGCCGAAATGTTTGTGCCGTGGCGGAAATTACTACCGGCTCACATCGACGTATGTCCGGTGCAGTTGCCCGGTCGAGGGTCGCGCATGCTGGACACACCCATCAGACAGCGCGATCGTTTGGCCGCTGAGCTCGCCGGCGTGTTGCTTGAGCATGGTGGTGAAAACTACGCTTTGTTTGGACATAGCATGGGCGCGTTATTGTGGTTCGATACCTGTCGAGTAATGATGGCACAGGATTTTCGTATGCCCAGTCAGTTGATGGTTGCGGGTGAGCGTGCGCCGCAAAAGCCAAATCGGGACACACCAATTTATCAGCTCTCCGACGCCGATTTTCGCTGGGTGCGGCGGGTGATGAATTGCTGCAAATGATTATGCCGGCATTGCGAGCAGATTTTGCGATTTGTGATACGTATGAGTATACCGATCATGTGCCACTAAACTGCCCGATTACCGCGATCGGAGGCTTTGATGACGATACGGTAGAGTGGAATGAGTTGTTGGCTTGGGATGTACAAACCTCAGCGACCTTTTCTTGCAGGATGATTGATGGCGGTCATTTCTTTCCAATGGAGCGGGCTAAGGAAACTGCTGCTGTGATCAGCGATGTATTGCGAGTAGAACCCTCTCCCTAGCCCTCAGGAGATGCATCCGCATTGTTGTTTGACCAGGCCAGTTTCAGCCCTGAATTGCTCCGGGATTGTTTTTTCTTCTTTTCCTTATCTAGGCGCGCTTGCTCTCTCTGCTCGGGGGTTACTTCACGTTTCAGCGGACCAAGGCCATAACCATGATGTTCAGCGGCATTGGCGATGAAGTGTACCTGGGTCTTGTCCATTTCGCCGAATGAAAAGCTCATGTGGTATCCAAGAATGCCGAGCAGAGTGGTCTCTGCAACGCAGCCGTAGACATGACCAGGAGGTAATCGGGTGCCAAGCAGTTTGGTGTTACTGCTGCCGGGAAGTCGCGCGAGTCCACCGGAAAGGACTTCAACACCAGGGAATTCGATCATGACTTCCGGGGCAACATCGGAGGGTGTCGATATGTCGCAGATAATTCGCGTCGTTTCAGAAAGATGTTCTGGAAAGATCACGGGCTGAGAACTGCTGGTAGCAGAAATAATAATGTCACAGTCCGCGAGTTCCGACAGGTTGGTACTGACGCGCACGAGGGTGTCGTTGCCCAATTCCCGCAGCAGTCCATCGTAGACGACTTCGCCCGCAGGCGTGTCGGGCCCAAATGCAGCATTGCGCAGGCGCTTCATGAGCATTGTGGCTTCCAGTTTGTCCGCAACGCCGGTCAGATGCTGTTTCCATTTGATTTGCTGCCACGCATCGTCATAGATGCTGCACGCGACTTCCCTAAGTCCCTCTTCGCTGCCCTTACGGCCAAACAAAATGATATTAGAGCAGTCTTCGGCAAGTATTCGGGCCGCAATCGAGCCAATGTTACCTTTACCGCCCAGCACACCGATACGCGATTTCTCCAAGTTGAGTCCCTTTTCCTGGGCGCTTTGTTTCAGAGCCTGAACGGCGAGTGCGGTGGTGTAGGAATTGCCCGACGTCAATACGAGGTCAGGTGTGGCGACAGTGGTACAGTTAATAGTTGCGATTGAGGTATACCCACCGAAGCCGACGACGGTACAGCCAATGTCGCGTGCGAGATCGACCGCATCATCGATCTTCTCCAAAACCAGATCACGCAACTCCGAATCCAACATGCGTTCGAACAGTCGTCCGGTGAGGGGAAGGCCAATGATTGACAGATGAGTCGATTCGCCCTGACTGCTGGTGACGCGCAGCTGTTGCGTGATGGCCGGTTGCGACACCGGAAATAAGGCCTCCAGCAACTGCTCATGCTTGCTCGCGGGAACTTCCGCCAGCGAGGGTTCGGCTAACAACAAGGAGTCGTCGTCCTCCAAGTGTCCGATATGCGCAACTAGCGGATCAGAACCGGGCAAATCATCGTGCCAAGGGGGGTGTTTGTCACGCCAGTCGGCAATGTCGAGGCCGGTATCGCCGACTTCGACGATATACCTCAGCAGGTAGCCCGGGTTGGCAAATCGCACAATTTTACAAATCGATTCGAGCGCTCGAATGACGCGATCCATATCTTCTTCGGTGATGTAGACCGACGGCAGAAAACGGATCGTATTGCGCGTTTTGGTCGGCGCGATACGTATGCCACGTCGATTCAGAAGGAAACCGGAGATCAGATGATTCATGATCTCCATACCACCCGTCGCGAGTGAGCGAAACAGGAACGAGGGTGAGTCCTTGAGACTTGCAAGCTCCAGACCAATCATCAGGCCCAGGCCACGTACCTCGGCAATAACATCGGGATAGCCTTCAGCTAGGGCCTGTAGCCGCTCCAGAAAGCGATGGCCTTTATGGGCAGCCATGGTGATGAGTTCATCACGATCGATAATCTCAAGGGTTTTCAGTGCGACCCGGCAACTGAGTGGATCTTCAGCGAAGGTGGACCCATGGTAATAGCCGAAGTCTTTTTGATACTGGCTTTCTTCGACCAGAAGCGCGCTGATTTTGCTTAATCCACCGCCCAGTGTTTTTGCAAAGGTGTAGTAGTCACCACGCAAGCCGAGTTGTTCGGCGGCACAGAAGGTACCGGAGCGCCCCATGCCACACTGGATCTCATCAATGATGATCGGAAAACCATGCTGGTCAGCCAGTGAGCGCGCTTGATGGGCGAAATCAGAATCAACAATATGAATACCGCCTTCACCTTGAATGGGTTCAATGAATAACCCACCGATGGTTTGCCAGTGTCGGGTTTCGACACGGGCATGACCCTTTTTGTCGATGTTGAGGGTGATCAATGAATGCATGTGATCGCTGATGACTTGCTTGAGGGCGATCTGGGAGTGATCGATCCAACAGGAGGTTATGCCCATCCACTGAAATGGTTTGCGAAAATCAGGGGATGCGGTTAGTCCCAGTGATCCGGATGTCATGCCATGAAAGGCGTGATTCAGTGCAACGAACAGGGGTTCGATCTGGTAAATTTTTTGATTGTGTTCGAGGATTGCATCCACCAGAGTGCTGGGATTTCGTACCAGATGGCGTCCGGTGATCTTGTCCAGTTCCAGATAAACATCTTCAGCAATCTGGATTTGATTTTTGGCCTCTTGGTGAATTAGCAAGGCACTTAAATTACGATCGTTCCGCTCCTGTACGGACGCTCGGGTGTGGAAGGCCATTTTGGCGTGCTTGATGGCGGCTTCGATCGCCTCGGTACCGGTACTGGCAAGCGTGGTGACGTAGCTCTGGCCGGTATAGCGCCCGACTCGATCCGACAGGGCCTTGGCCAACATTCCAGCATCGATGTTGTCGGTGTGCTGGGCATGGACAGGTAACTGGGCGCTCAGGGATTCACTGATCAGGCTGGTTAACTCAGGGTGGTTGTGCCCGAGCAGGGTGGAGCCATATCCCCCCACCATGTCGAGTACTGTGTGGCTGCGACCGTCTTCTTTGTACGTCAGCATCAGTCCGCTGGCGCGGTGATAATGTTTGTCGGAGTTGATGACCTGAATCCGGTCATAGATGCCGCGGCGTGCGAATTCACCGTAGAGTGATTGTTGATTGCCGCTTTGTGTTTCCCCACTATCACTAGCTGCAGGGGCTTTGAGATGTTCGATGTGAGCCGCGAGTGACTCGATGGTTTGATGCTCAAACAGCGCACGGATCGGAAGATCAATTTGAAGTTTATCGCGAATTTTCAGTAACAGACGTACTGCGAGCTGAGAGTAGCCACCCAGCTCAAAAAAGTTGTCATGCACACCAATGCTTGCGACACCCAGAGTCTCGATCCAGATTTCAGCCAGACTGGTTTCGAGTTCGGTACGTGGTGCGACCGCGTCGGCTACCTGTTGGCGCGGTGTCGGCAGGGCCTTGCGATCGACCTTGCCGTTGTTGTTTAACGGTAAATTCTTCAGGATCGTGTACACACGTGGGATCATATAGTGAGGCAAATGTTCACCAAGATGATCACGTAAATGTGCGGTATTATTTTCTGGAATCCAGTAGCCGTGTTCGTGAACCTGATGGACGATCGCACGATTTAGCGCTCGGAGTTGATCCTCTGTCGTCGGATCGAACCGTACACCGGCGCGTCGCTCATCGCACCAGCACACGGTGGTGCGAATAGAGGTGGTCTCGCCATGCTCACTCAGAGGCAGTGGCAATATCAGTTCATCACCCGGCTTTACCGTATCGGGTATATCATCGATTCCAGCGCCATCACGGCTAATGTCAATGATATCGACAGGCACAGAGAGACCGCCCGCCTGGGTGGTGACCGAATGTGCAAACGGGACGCGGAAGTTGGTTCTGCGCACATCGGCGCTGCGATAGCAAAAGCGCCGAATGTGCGACAAGTCAGAGCAGGACTCAGATTCAGCAACAAGACTAATTAGTTGCAACAGTTCTGACCTAACCTTGGGTTCGTCCTGAATGCGCAGGCTGGCAGTGTCGTTGTTAACCCAAACGGTCTGTGCGGAAAGCGTCAGTTTGCCGAGACTGTCGGGGAGTTGAATCTGTATATTCAGGGATAAATCACTGCCCCATGTACCGGGACAATTTGATAATCGTAACTCGTGCTGGGAAAGGTCGGTAACGCGCAACAAGTGTGAGGTTCCCGATGCGTCGGTGGCGACGGCAGGCAAATCCACCTCAATACGATCAATGCTGAGTAGGGGGACGACGTAGGCGGCTAATTGCTTTTGACCTCCGCCATCCTCATAGATTTTAACCACGGCATCGGTAATTGCGGGATGATGGTTGAGTACTGCTTCGATTTCCCCCAACTCAATGCGGAAGCCCTGAATCTTGACCTGAGAATCTTCGCGTCCGAGAAATTCAATAATGCCACCCGGCATATAACGTCCCAGATCACCCGTGTAGTACAGGCGTTCACCGCTGCGCGGGTGGGTGATAAAGCTGGCGTTGGTTTTGTCCTCGTCTTTCCAATAACCTTTGGCGAGTCCGACACCACCGATGTAGAGTGCGCCGGTGACCCATTCGGGGCGGGGTTCGAGGTTGGCATCGAGGACGTGGAAGGTCTGGTTTTTGAGTGGTGTGCCATAAGGGATGCTGCGCCATTCCGGGTCGACATCATCGATTGGATAGATGATGGACCAGATCGATGCCTCGGTAGCGCCACCCAGACTAAATACTTCGATGCCGGAAAATAGCCGCTTAAGCTCGTCGGGTACATGGGTCGGTATCCAGTCGCCGCTGAACATGGCCAGATGCAGCGTTGAGGGCAATTCCTCCATATGTCCTGCGGCGTACTCGAGTACGCCGGCGATCACGGCCGGTGCAGAGTTCCACAGGGTGATACCCTCATTGCGCATCAATGTGAGCAGGTGTTCGGGATCGTTAATTTTGTCTGAGTCGGGGAGAATAAGTCGGCCACCGACCGACAACAGCCCAAATATGTCGTACACAGACAAATCAAATGAAAAGGATGATACGCCGAGAACGCGCTGGGTCTCATCAACGTTAAATCGCTCATTGATGTCGTACACGGTATTGAGTGCGCCACGATGATCGATCATGACGCCCTTCGGTACACCGGTAGAACCCGAGGTATAAATAACATAGGCGAGATCCGTTTCGCACTGTACCGGGCTCAGCGCGGTGACGGGTTGCTGCGGAGGGGTTTCCTGATCGACGTTATGACGGATGAAACCTTGTGGCCATTCCAGCCCTGAATCAATATCGGAACAGGTTAATGCGAGTTTGGCCTCGCTAATCTCAATCAGGGTGGTGATTCGCTGCGGTGGCAGGCTCGCATCGATGGGTACATAAGCACCACCCGCTTCAATAATCGCGAGAGCAGAGACGATCTGCTCCCAACCCTTGTGCATGATCACAGGTACCAAATCATTAGGACCAATACCCTGAGCGCGGAGTTTTGCGGCCAGCGCATGGGTGCGCTGGCCCAACTCGTAGTAGCTCAGTGTCATGTCGGTGGTGATGACCGCAGGCGCATTACCCCGACGTTCGGTTTGCTCAAGCACGCCGGAATGCAGCAAACCGTGGGGCAGGGTGCCGTTGGTCGTATTTACCCTGGCCCAGACCTCAAGATGTTCCTGCGGTGTCAGTGCCAGTTGGCGTTGATCCCAAGCTGAGCTGGCTCGGCTGAGACGTTGCAACAGAGAGTGAAAGGACTCGAACATGTGATCTAGCAGATCTTCAGGAAACAACTCTTCTACCGCATCCCAAGCGCAGACCAACGTGCCATTGTCTTCCGATACCTGATGATCCAGCCACACCTGAGGGGTTTGCGAGATGCCGTAGATTCGAGGTCCAAGCCAGTCGGCATCATCCTCGGAAAAGCCGTGCATCGCTTTAATACCCAGCGAACTGGTAAAGATTACCGGCATGGTCGCTCTGCTGCCACTACCCTGTACTCGAGCACGCTCACGCAGCACATCGATCCCGTTAACGATGCGATGTTCGAGATCAGCGCGCAACTGTTCCTGCAGGCGCATGGCGCGGCAACCAAAACCTTCGCTACCGCGATAATCAACTTCAAGCAGCAAGATGGAGGTGAAGTCGCCAACCAGTGCGTTGACCTCGGGGTGTACAGGGTGGCGATTGAATAGCGTCAGGTTAAGGGTGAAATGTGGGTCTTTGCTCCAAGTCTTTAGCACCTCGGCATAGACGGCACAGACAACCATTGATGGGGTTAGGCCATATTCCTGAGCGCGTTCCTTCAGCGCATTCCATTCAGACTCAGGCAGGCGCAGCTCGCGTCGGACAAAATGCGGTTTGCGAATGTTGGCGGGGTTGGTCGCGAGTGGCAGTTGTGGTCCATCCGGCAGCGATGGTGCGCGCTGTTCCCAGTACCTAAGTGAATGTTGGTAAAGCTCTGTCTTATGAATGGTGGTTTCAGCGATGACGTAGTCGCGATACGACAACTCCAGCGCTGGCAAAGTCGCACTGATGTTGTTATAGAGTTCGCGCCACTCGCGAAGAATCAGCAGCAGGCTGGCGACATCGGCAATTAGCAGATCGAAACTGATATGGATACGTATGCGGTTATTTTTTATTTGATGCGCACGCAGTTCAAACAGGGGCCATTTTTCTGGATCAGGAACCCGACAGGACATCTTGTCTCTGAACTCAGTCAGGCAGCGCAGTTTTTCTTCCGAATCGAGCGAGCGCATATCGATGACTTCGATTTCGTAGGGCGGTACGTCAGAGAGAATCTTTTGTTCGCCACTCGATGTGATGACGGCTCTGAGCATGTCATGACGAGCAACAATTTTCTGCCAGGCTAGTGACAAGCGCGGGATGTCGAGAATCGTACTCTCGTGTTCAGCGTAAAAATGGCAAGCCACATTACCCATTTCAAAGGCATCACTACGACCCAACCAGTAGGCTTCCTGAATTGGGTTTAGCGAGAACGGGTGATAGCGCTCTTGTATGTTTGGTGTGATGGTGGGTAGCTGGGGCAAAGCGGGTTGTTCTTCGTTATCGACCTCGGCGAGACTTTCCACAATGGCAATGATGTTGGGCTCTTCCCATAGAATATCGTGGGGAATGGCTGTATCGAGCCAGGCCTCCATTTCACCGACCAGTTGCATAGCGGCGATGGAATTGAGGCCATAGCTGGCCAGATCCTGATCAAGTTCGATCAGTTCGGGATCAAGTCCAAGCAACTCCGCACAACGAACCCGAATCCATTCCTGTATTTCGGTCCGCGAGGGGCGAGCCGAGGAGGCATCTTGGTTTGAGGGCGTTCTGGTGCGCCGTTTCTTTTTGCTCGCCGTGATGCTGGAGGCGGTTTTTTCCGTGGAGGCGCGATCCGACCAGAGTACATTTAGTGAAAAATCCTGATACTCCTGACGACAGCGGAAGCGTTGAATTTTACCACTGGAGGTCTTGGGCAGGGTGCCGGTTTTTAACAGCACAACATCGTGTACCTGCAACTGATGGTTTTCAGCCAGTGTACGTCGTACTTCGAGAAAGACCTGATCGGGTTTCGGCAGTCGCGGTGAGAAGTCGACTTCGTCTGCTCTACCCGAGACGATTAGGTTCATGTCGCGCTGGTAGGCACGACTTACCTCAATCACGATAATCAGTTTTTCGTCATCGTCTTCCTCGGTGCTGAAGGCGGCGACGGATCCATCTTGACTAGTGCCCTGTAACGGGCCACCGTCTACGCCCAGTGCGGCGATGGTCCACTCGAGATCCTGCGGGTAATGATTGCGGCCCCCAATAATAATCAGGTCTTTGATGCGACCAGTAACAAACAATTCCTGCTGCATCAGAAAACCCAGGTCTCCGGTTCTGAGCCAGGTCTTGTCAGCATCTCCTACAATCTTGGCATTGAAGTCGCGCGCAGTAGCTTCTTCCATGTTCCAGTAGCCTTGCGCGACGTGAGGACCATGAACCCAGATCTCGCCGACGCCCTGTTCGTTTAGCGGCACACAGGTTTCCGGGTCGACGATTTTGATCTCGCTGTGTGCGGTTGGCTTGCCGTTGGAGGTAAGACGACGGCAGTCATCCAGACCTTCCGCCGCGATTGCGCGATAGGACTGCTCCAGTATATTGCTCGAGAATGACTCAATCACAGGCATCTCGCTGTGATGAGTACCGCTGACGATCAAGGTGGCCTCTGCCAGTCCATAGGCCGGCATAAAGGCTTCCTTACGAAAGCCATAAGGCGCAAAGGTTTCCGCAAAACGCTCAAGGGTAGCGGGGCGAACAGGCTCCGCACCGCTCAGCGCTACGCGCCAAGTCGAGAGATCAAACGAGGATCGTTGATGTTCGGGAATCGCGCGCATGCAGTGATCGAAAGCAAAATTCGGCGCGCTGTTCCCGGTACCACCAAAATCGGTGATCGCCTGCAGCCATCGGGCTGGCTTGCGCAGAAATGCGGTGGGCGACATGAATACGGATGGACATCCAATGTAGAGCGGATGCAGCAGCATGCCAATCAGCCCCATGTCGTGAAACATCGGTAACCAGCCGACACTGACGTCGTCTTTACCCGTGTCCATTATAGACGTGATCATTTTCTGATTGGCGATGACATTGCCGTGACTGACCATCACACCTTTAGGCGTCCCCGTGGAGCCAGATGAGTATTGTAAAAAGGCGAGTGCATCGGTTGGAATATCGGGATCATTCCAGTCGTCTGCCGACTCAGAATCGATCATGTCCGTCGCAATCCATCGCACATGCGACAAAGTCGGTGTTTCCGAAAAATAAGGCTCGGTCGCGCTAGTCAGTGTTTCGGTGGAAAGAATCACCGTCGGCCGGGCATCATCGATGAGGATTTGTACCCGTTCGATTTTGCGATTGCGGCGAGGGGGATAGGCGGGAACGGCAATCAGTCCGGCATACAGGCAGCCAAAGAACGCCTTGATAAATTCAAGGCCGGCTGGGTAGAACATCAATGCCCGGTCACCGGTCTGGTAATGCTGCGACAGAGTTACCGCGATTGCGCGTGCGGCCTGATCCAGTTGCCGATAGGTGATATCGATCTGGGCACTTTCGTCGTCGGGCAGGAAGGTGTACGCGATACCGTCAGGCCAGTGTTTAGCCTGAGCCTGAAGAACTTCAATTAGCGTTGCACACTCGTTTGCTGTCGTCATTGCTATCGGTCTCTGCCCCCAGCGCTTGGCTGACGGTTGGAACAAGTTGCCTGATCAGCGCACGACCTTGCCTGCAAGTGGTACGTGCTTGCCGCGATCCTCGCGACGAACATCTGCTGTTGTGTATGTCCTATACGGTTTGCACATCTAATAAGTATATTTAATATAACCATACCCTTATAAATTAAGCAATAATTCCTCCACTCCCCCGAGGCGAGGGGTTCGTATTAACACTCAAGTATTTGAAATTGCCGTATTTTTACTAATTTGGCGATAACCTCTGATCCGGCTGTTCCCCTCTGATATCGATGGCGCCAAGGTGTTTCGGTGGTCGCATCTTCAATATCAGCTCGGCAAGTTATATTCCCTGAATCCCAATTCAACGCGGATAAATTAGTTTTCCACGTCCTCAATCCTACTGTGGTCGGATGGCTCACACAGCACCTAACTAGCTATTATTTCGGGCTAAATAGACTAGCCATAGGTCTAATTTTATTCCAGTTTTGGGTATTTGACCCATGTTTGACGGGTGCCCGAGTATCTAGATGTCTCAGACACTTCACGAAAAAGTGGCTAAATGTCTAGGGATTAGAGGAGATAGTAATAATCAATAACCAACATAAATATAAGTATTGACACTTAGACCGCATCGGGGGTTGCATACCTAATTGGCTTTATATTAAAATATGCTTATATTGTAAATGAACCATTGACTAGCGGATACTATTATGACGCCATCAAATATTAGATTAGTACCAGAGGGGGCCACGGCGGCCACAACCAATCAGGTGTTTATCGTTGCAAGACACGATTTTTCCGTGGACGGGATACTCAGTATTCTTGAAACCGAAGAAGACACTTACACCATCTCATGTATGGAACCAACCGACACCTGTCGCCAAAAGTTTCTCGATGCGCGGCCGGATATTTTGTTGTTACACAAAAGTATCCCGACCCATCCGGTTGAGGATTATCTGGATGCGGTGTTGGCCTTGAACCCGGATGTAAGAATCCTGATTTTCGGTCAGGGCATGACGGATGACTTTCTCCATCGTTGTGTTAAAGGCGGCGTATACGGTTATATCAATGAGCGTATGACCGGCGAACATTTAAAGAAGGCCATGACCGCCATTCGACTAGGTGATCTATGGGTAGAACGTAAAATCATGCAACGCTTTGTCAATGAACAGGCCAATAGCAGTGTTGTAGTGGGTCAGGCGCTGGAACAAAAAGCGAGCGAGTTTGCCTCCCAGTTAACTCGACGCGAAGCCCAGATTCTTGAAAAGCTGTTACAAGGTTTCGCGACCAAGGAAATTGCAGAAGAAGTTTGCCTGTCACATCAGGGTGTGAAGTTACACCTAAGCAAACTGTTCAGAAAGTTCGAAGTTACCAATCGTTCCCAGCTGATCCTCGCTGCCTTAAACGCAGTCAGCCCAGTGCCAGAAATGGCAGGCCATCTAAGGGAGGCCCTAACCCGCGCCGCTGAGGTCTAGCGGGCGGCGCCTAGGGCGTGCGGCTTAGCTGTCTTTCTTAGCGGACCTGCTTAGCGGGCGGCTTAGCGGGGTCAGACCCCGATAAGCTATTGATTAAGGGTTTATTTAGGACGATTTTTTGCTGATATTAAGGCTTAGACCCTCGGTTTGTGGGCTAAATTCAGCTGAATACGCAACCTGGGGCTCGCGCAGCCAATCCCCGGTTCTGCCCTTGACTAAGGTTCTACCAGGATTGGAAATTTTGATTTCCTGCTGTATCGTTTCGAGAAATTCAGGCTGTCCCAGTGCGATAGCCTCAGCCCATTCTGGCTCGTACGTGGGTGTCGATTGTTGCACGGCCGTTTGAATCCACCCATGATGTGCTCGTCGCATGCTGTTTAGATCGCCAAACCCGAGCAGTTCACACAGGCGATCAATGTCGATGATTTGATAGCGTTCAGGTGGGTGTTGAATTTCATGATAGCCGCAGTGCGCCCAATCCGCCGGGTGTCGAACTACCCCAGCACGCACCATGTTCAGATCGATGTACACCAGACACCGGGCGAGGTGGCTCTCGGCCTGAATCGCGGTGGCATGATAACGATCTTCCCAGAATGCACCACGTCGAGATTTTCGTCGGTTGTATTGTTGCGCAGTTC
>DTRM01000097.1 GCA_012965975.1 Chromatiaceae bacterium
CGGCCTCGAGGAGGCGGGGTTAAAACAGGAACGGCGCCCTCTGCGCGTGATACCACGGGAGTTGGCATACGAGACCAAGGGCTCGTCAACACTCACTCTGTCTTTTGTACTGCCTCGTGGCGCCTACGCCACTGCCTTGCTCCACTCGATCTTTTCGGTGGCGGTTACTGCCCCGGCACAATCCGAACCCGCTTCGACTGATAGTTGAGTACTACGCCTTCGGGTGTAATCTCAAACAAGGTTCCCGCGTTCGGAATCAGCGCGCCCTCAACATACTTTTTCATGTTAATAAAAACAAACCGCTGCGCGGGATCATCGTCGTAGATGTGCATATTGATCACCACGGGGCCAAGATTGCGGCGCATAGCAGTATCAAGTTCGCCAAGCTCGTACACGACCGGCGCCAACAGGGCTGTGGGTTCGGCTTCGACCACGACGTTGGCTGCCTCTACTTCCTGAGTCCGCGCGGGAGCGATATTCTCAACCGGGGTATTGAGCTCGTGTACCGGTGTCGTGGCGCCATAGCGGCTGGCCTCGACCGTATCAACGCGCCTCTCCACAAACGGCTTCGCGGGAATCGGCGCGGGGATTTTGCCAACCGGCTGTTGCTGCATGGGTACCACGAATGATCGCGGGGTAGTAACAGGCGTGGGTTGAGCAGGCGAGACATCGGTGTTGTCAACCAGCAACCAGGCAAGACCGACAATATTAATTGCAAGCAAAATACCGACCAGCCATGGCCAACGCGGACGAGGGCTCGCTGAGGGTGTCGCCGTGATTGAGTCGAGTCCCGGCGTTATACCCAGCTTGCGTTCCTGTTCGGCCCGATTGAGTGCGTCGAGTATGAATGACATCGTGTTATACCTGTTCCGGGTTAGGTAAAAGTCGCGGTATGGTCGAGTCTGCAACCGCAGACTTCAGTTGAATCAGTGTGCGAGCCCCCACCGCTCCATCCGGGTCGAGGTGGTGATGACGTTGAAAGTCCTGTACTCGCCGGGTCAGGGCTGCATCGAAAAGGGTGGAGTGTGCCACCGAATGATCGATGCCATCAACGTGGTCGAGTTGTTTTCTCAACCACAAGACGTCGGCACCACGTTGGCCCTGTTTGATGATACGGGTGACCTCAATCGGTGGACGCCAGAAAACCAGAAAACGACCAAACCAAACTCGTTCCAACGCCTGATAGCTGAGCGTGAATTCGTCAGTTCCGCGCTGTATGGTGACCTGCCGAGGTTGCACCGAAGTGACCAGCACATATTCTTTGGTGCCGTCATCATGACGTAGATGCAGTAAGGTCGGGCGATCATATTGGCGAATGGTGGACCAGGTACCATTACCCTCCAGACAGTTCAGCCCGTGAGCCAGTGCGATATCACAGACATCGCCAGAACCTGCCACGCTGTACTGAATCTCCCAGCGCGCAAAAACCTGTTGGAAGACGGCGTCAGGATCGGCTGGATGCGTCAGAACCTCGGACAGATCAATCTCGGGCTCGACAACCGACTCTGCCCGGTCAGAGCTCGGTAGCTGCGCCGATAGCGTTGCCCATGGAGAAGCGTCCGTCGTCGATTCAGATACGGTCGTCACGTCAACAGGAGCTAGTTGAGGCGGGGGTAGGGCCGCCGCGAGGTCGCTGAGCGCAGTCGCGTGCACCTCGGCGTCCGGCGCAGGCAACTGTGTCCACACCACCGCAGCCGACAGCAAGATGCCCACAGCGGCCGCAACCGGCACCAGTGTCGACCAAGGGGTATGCCTCGGGAGATTGCCATCAACTTCTCGGGCGGCGCGACGCACAGTTCCTATATCGACCGAATCTTTGCCCAAGACATAGGCACCTAACAACGCACGGTCACAGAGGATATTGATGCGCCGCGGTACGCCACCTGTGATTCTTTGGATAAGACGCACCGCCGAGGGTTTGAACAGACTGCGATGGGTGCCTGCGATGGCGAGTCGATGTTTTATATATGACTCCATCTCACCACGCGACAACGGCATCAAGTGATACCGGGCTGTCATGCGCTGGGCCAGTTGGCGTAGATCCTCGCGTGCCAACAACGTACCGAGTTCCGGTTGGCCGATCAGGATAATCTGTAACAGCTTTTGAGTCTCGGTCTCCAGGTTGGTGAGTAGCCTGATTTGCTCAAGCACATCAATACGCAGATTCTGGGACTCATCAATAACCAGTACGACACGCCGGCCTTTGGCGTGCATGTCGAGCAAATGGTTATTGAGGACATCGACGACATGTTTGAGACTATCGGTGTCACGATCGTAGTCAAGTTGAAGCTCATCACATATTTCTGCCAGCAACTCCTCGGGAGACAGCCGCGGATTCAGTATCAGTGCGACATCGACGTGGTCTGGCAACTGCAGAAGAAGACTGCGACAGATGGTGGTTTTTCCAGTACCGACTTCACCGGTTAGCTGAACGAATCCGTTACCTTCCTGAATGCCGTAGAGAAGATGCGCCAACGCCTCACGATGGCGCTCACTCATATAGAGATAGCACGGATCCGGTGTGATGGAAAACGGACTTTCCTGCAGGCCGAAATAGGTGTTGTACATGAAATCCCGGGGTCAGATACTGGTTACGTTACGAATCATATCAACGTCTGGCACGTAACAACACATAAGCGGCCCCGGTTCCGCCATCGCGCGGCTGGGCCGAGCAGAATGCGAGTACTTCGTTAAGCTGCATTAACCAGTTGCTGACCTTGTTCTTGAGGATAGGCAGCTGATGTCTCGAGCTGTAGCCCTTGCCATGGATAATTCGAATGCAACGAATCCCGCGCAAATAGGCCAGTTCAAGAAATTCCAGCAGCGACTGGCGTGCGATCGGTACGGTCATACCATGCAAATCGATCTCGGCCTCGATCGGAAAGGCACCCTTGCGCAGCTTGCGAAACACCCGCTCCTGAATCCCGCTGCGGCGAAACTCCAGATTCTCACCGGGGCAGATAACAACGGGTTCATACTCATCGGATAGGGGGTCAGTGGGCAGCGCTCGGGGGTGATGTTCCAGCGGCCGCAGACGCGGTGCCGGGGGCTGGCGCCGACTGGAACTGAGTTCACTGCGATAGCGACGCACTTTGCCCACGGTTTCGCGAAACAAACGGCGGTCTTCTTCGTTAGACATTGATCCATCCAGTCGGTGTTATTTGCCTACTCAAAAACGGGCGCTTCCAGTATAGTGGGTAGACATGTCAGGTAGAGATTACTCGATTTAACGCCGTGCGGATACTGGTTAGTAACGATGACGGGATAGAGGCTAACGGACTTCGCGTACTGGCGGATTCATTGGCCCGGTTAGGCGCGGTCACCGTGGTCGCACCCGACCGTAATCGTAGCGGTGCGAGCAACTCATTAACACTCGATATGCCGATTCGGGTCAAGACCGTCGCGGATGGCTGGCACAAGGTCAACGGCACACCAACCGACTGCGTCCATCTGGCGCTTACCGGCTTGCTGGAACAGAGTCCTGATATCGTTGTCGCCGGTATCAATGACGGACCGAATCTGGGCGATGATGTGTTGTATTCCGGCACCGTCGCTGCTGCAACCGAAGGTCGGTTTCTTGGCTTGCCCGCGATCGCACTATCCATGGATTCGCATAACCCCACTCATTACGACACAGCAGCAGTGGTTGCCCTTCGCTTGATTGAGTTGCTGCAAAACCAGCCATTGGCGGCCAATATTATTCTCAACGTGAACGTGCCGGATCGTCCACTCGATCAGCTCAAGGGGCTCCAATCAACGCGGCTTGGGCACCGTCACAAAGCGGAGCCGGTGGTGTGTAGCAAAGATCCTCGCGGCAATCCGATCTACTGGGTTGGTCCTTGCGGGGCAGAGGCCGATGCCGGACCCGGTACGGACTTTTTCGCAGTACGCGACGGTTACGCGTCGGTCACACCGCTGCAGGTTGATCTCACTCGCCATCAAGTACTCGATGAACTCGGTGTTTGGCTCCAGGGAATCTCCCTGTGACGAAGGCGAGCCATCTCGGCAGCGGTATGACGTCACAGCGAACGCGTTCGCGACTGGCCCAGCGATTGAAGGATCACGGCATCGACAATCAGAAAGTGCTGGCGGCCATCCGCGACACCCCCCGACACATCTTTGTCGACGAGGCACTTGCGAGTCGGGCCTATGAAGATACGGCACTGCCGATTGGCTTCGGCCAAACGATCTCGCAACCGTATATCGTCGCGCGCATGAGCGAGATTCTGATCACTCATGTACCCAACGGGAAAATCCTCGAGGTGGGTACGGGATCTGGCTATCAGGCCGCGATCCTCGCACAGCTGTTCCCACAGGTGTACAGCGTCGAGCGCATCGCCGGCCTACAGCGTCAGGCCCGCAGTCGGCTACGTGAGATGGATTTGCACCACGTACGTTTCAAGCATACTGATGGTAGCTGGGGATGGGAGCAGAACGCGCCGTACGACGGCATCATTTTAACCGCAGCGCCACTCGACGTTCCGCAGACCTTGCTCGACCAGCTCGCGATCGGCGGGGTGTTGATCGCGCCGGTGGGCGGTGCGCGCAACCAAATACTGCGAATGATCACGCGTTCGGACACAGGCTTTGAACACCAGGATCTCGAGCCAGTGATATTTGTGCCCATGCTCAGCGGAACGACCTAGCCCCAACCACGGGAAATACGGATCTATGTTCAAGACTCTTTATTTGCGATGTATGGGCTGGGCCAGACACCCGCGGGCAGAATGGTATTTGTCGGGTTTGAGTTTTGCCGAATCGTCTTTTTTTCCCATACCACCCGATGTGATGCTCGCGCCAATGGCACTGGCAAAACCCAGCCGCGCTTGGCGGTTTGCCGCACTGACCACATTCGCCTCGGTGATCGGTGGCCTTGCCGGTTACGCCATCGGCGTGTTTGCGTTTGATATGGTTGAACCGATACTCCGCGATCACGGTTATTGGGACCACTATCTACGTTCACGCGACTGGTTTGATGAGTGGGGTTTCTGGGCGATATTGCTGGCGGGATTTTCGCCTATCCCTTATAAAGTGTTCACCATTACGGCCGGGGTCATCTCGATGGCCCTGTTGCCCTTCGTGGTGGCTTCGTTTCTCGGTCGTGGCGGACGATTTTTTCTGGTTGCGGGCTTGATGGCATGGGGAGGCGCGGAACTCGAGGCCAAGCTACATCGCTGGATTGATGTCCTTGGTTGGACGACGGTGGCCCTGGTGGTCGCCCTGTATCTCTACCTGAAACAGTAACCGGGATAGCGCAGTGTGATGGGAAGTCATTACCTACAGAATCCATCAACCACGAAACGGTTACGACTACTCTTTTCAGCCGCCGGTTTGGCACTGCTGTTGGCGGCTTGCACGTCATCTGGCTACGCGCCCGTGTATGCGACTCGCGGCAGCCCTCAGTCGGCTCCAAACAGCTATGTTGTGCAAAAAGGTGACACACTTTTTTCAATCGCGTGGCGCTATGGACTCGATCACCATCTGCTGGCACGCTGGAATCATTTGTCCAATGGTGGCGTGATCTACCCCGACCAAACCCTTGTTCTACGCCCGAAAAAAAGGATCCCTCCGGTCGCCTCCAAAACGGTAAAGAAATCCGCTAAATTGACCGATAACAAACGGCAGACACCCAAGCAGAAGTCTGACGCCAAGACCCCGATATTCTCCGGTACCAAACCGGTAACGTGGCGCTGGCCGACACAGGGACGCGTTTTGCCCAAAGCCAAACACCATCCCAATGCCTTGTTAATCGCGGGTAAGGAAGGACAGAAAATTATTACAGCGGCAGCGGGTAAAGTTGTCTATACCGGTAGTGGACTTCGGGGTTACGGTAAGCTTATTATTGTCAAACATAATAAATATTATTTAAGTGCTTACGGACACAACAGGAAGTTGTTGGTTAAGGAAGACGATGTGGTTGCCGTAGGCCAAAAGATTGCTGAGATGGGTACCGACAGCAGGCACCTCGAAGGTGATGCGGATGCAGAGAGATCCATACTGCATTTTGAGATTCGTAAAAACGGGAAACCGGTTAATGCGAACACACTGTTGCCTCACCGTTAAAACAGTTGCAGTTGATATATCGATGAGTGATGAACTTGTCGATAGGGAGAAGTAGGATGCCTAGAAAAAAAAGTAAGGCAAAGAAACTGAAGGCTCCGGTTGACACAGATTCGCTTGACGGATCCGTGTCGCTAGAGATTGCTGCCGATAGCAAGGCCGAGGATGGCACCGCTCTTAAGCCACTCAATACAGCCGAGACCAAAGAAACCCCGACGAAGGCCAAGACCGTGAAATACAAGGCGGGTGAAATTCCGGATTCGCAGCTTGATGCGACGCGCCTCTATCTCAGTGAGATCGGTTTTTCGCAACTGCTGACCGCGGAAGAAGAGGTCTATTTTTCGCGTCTGGCACAAAAGGGGGACGAGGCCGCCCGCAAACGCATGATTGAAAGCAATCTCCGTCTGGTGGTCAAGATCGCCCGTCGTTACATGAACCGCGGGCTCGCACTGCTGGATCTAATCGAGGAAGGTAACCTTGGTCTGATTCGAGCGGTTGAGAAATTCGATCCCGAACGTGGTTTTCGTTTCTCAACCTATGCGACCTGGTGGATCCGCCAGACAATCGAACGCGGCATCATGAACCAGACTCGCACGATTCGTCTGCCCATTCACGTGGTCAAAGAGATCAACGTGTACCTGCGTGCCGCACGCAGTCTGTCACAGCAGTTGGACCATGACCCCACCGCAGAGGAAATCGCGAATTTGCTCGACAAACCCGTGTCTGAGGTCAAGCGTATTCTGGGGCTCAACGAACGCATCGCGTCCGTAGATACGCCGGTCGGAAAGGACGCGGACAGGCCATTACTGGATTCGATACCCGATGAAAATGGGATTGATCCATCTGATCTGGTTCAGGGCGAAAATGTTAACGCCAACCTGGATCAATGGTTAGCAAAACTAAACGATAAACAGCGTGAAGTGGTAGAACGTCGCTTTGGTTTACACGGTTACGAAAATTCTACGCTGGAAGAGGTTGCCAACGAATTAGGCGTGACTCGAGAGCGGGTACGCCAAATACAGATGGACGCGTTACGTCGGCTACGGGACATTCTGGAGCGCGATGGTTTTTCGGTGGAAACCCTGCTGAAATAACCCTACTCAATAATTAGGGCCGCAACCACCGAGCGACCTTCGCTGACCAATACGTTATAGGTACGACAGGCGGCATCCGTCGTCATCACTTCGAGACCAACATTCTGTTTTAACACCGCGCCCATTAACTCCGCTGGAGGAAAACAGTGTGTTTTCCCGGTTCCCAGCAACAGGATTTGAGGATTCAACTCCAGTGCAGGCGCAAGATCATCGACCCTCAACTCTGCAACCGCTGTGGGTTCCCAATTATCGCGCACCCCCTGTGGGGAGATCATCAGACTGTGGGTAAACACCCGGCCATTAACCGTAATTTGGCCGTCGTCACAGGCCTTGATCAGAACGGTATTAACATCCGAGTCGAGAGAAATCTTCATTGGGTATCAATAGAAACCTGATTTAGCCATACCATGCTTGGCCTTGGTTATTGATATCGGAGAGAACATAGTCTGATGGTACGGCAAAGCCGAACTGATAAACAATCCGATCGGTACTACCGGTGACCAGTTGGGTTCCATGCACAGATTCCGATGCAAAAAAAGCCCACATGCAACACTCTGGTATCTTCATGATCATATTTTCAACGAAAGGATCATAGGAGTCATTTTCACGCGCAACCATGATGTTGCAGCGCAGGTGCCTGACGCTATTACGGTCGTAATGGCTGAAATCATCAATGTGGGTATGCAAAAACCCACCGGGTTGGATAAGCGAAATCACCCAACCTAAGTGTTCGTCAACCTCATACTCGTTAAGGCCAAGACGCGTCTTGATGCGTTCTGCCAGCGATGTAATAAAGGGTGTACAGTGCTCGGTCCCGTACATTTTGACGCGATACCGTTTGGGGCCCGCCGGGTTGGGCTGCAGTACCCCGGTTGCGAGATAATCCTCGGCTATCGTCTGCAATTGACCGCGTTCATCTGCACTCACAATATGGGGCAGAAACATCAGTTTGGGTTGACGATCCAGAGGCAAAATATCCATGGCGTCCATTCTGACCCAATTATTGCGTCGGGAGAAGTGCCAACAATTTTTACACAAATAACTCTGGCCGCTGCCTCTACACTATCTTAGTTATTGTTTTCAAATGATATTGTTCGTCTGGCGCTGTTATTGTGAGCCTTTCAAATAGCCCATTTCGTCTAGTCGATATCCCCAGACGTTGTCAGCCCAATCGAAAACTTTGCGATCGGCCAAGGTTGGCCGGCGTTCCCACACCGGATGGAGAGCTGAATCCTGCGGATTTGCTACAAATCCTCAGAAAAATTTCTGGCCTAGTCGTTTTCTAGGTCGGAGGGAATTGACACCATCACAGCAGCCCAGTAACTTGCAGGGTTTAGGATGATTTCAGGCTCACCGGGTGTCCAAAGAGTTTCATACAATCAGTCGCTTACCGCCGTATGTTTTCAACATCGTTAATGAGTTGAAGGCCAATGCGCGTGCCAAGGGCGAAGACATCATCGATTTTGGCATGGGCAACCCGGATCAGCCGACGCCACGGCATATCGTCGACAAACTGGTGGAAGCGGCGCAGCGCAACGATACCCATCGCTACTCAGTCTCGCGCGGCATCCCACGACTGCGGCGCGCAATCTGCAATTGGTACCAAAAACGTTACGATGTCGATCTGGATCCTGAAACCGAGGCCATTGTCACGATCGGTTCCAAAGAGGGTCTGGCGCATCTGGCGTTGGCAACCGTCAGTCCAGGTGATGCGGTTCTGGTTCCAAATCCGTCCTATCCGATCCATCCCTATGGTTTTGTGATCGCCGGCGCGGATATCCGCCATGTGCCGCTGACCGATGATATCGATTTCTTCTCCGAGCTGGAGAAGGGGATTCAGGACTCGTGGCCCAAACCAAAAATGCTGGTGTTGAACTTTCCCGGCAATCCCACCACACGAACGGTCGAACTCGAATTTTTCCAAAAGGTGGTTGATATCGCCCGTGAACACAAGATCTGGGTGATCCATGATCTGGCCTATGCCGACATCGTATTTGATGGTTACCGGGCGCCCTCCATTTTGCAGATCGATGGTGCCAAAGACATCGCAGTTGAGTTTTATTCCTTGTCCAAGACCTACAACATGCCTGGCTGGCGAGTGGGTTTTATGTGCGGCAACAAGGAACTGGTCGATGCATTGGCGCGGATAAAATCCTATCTCGATTACGGTATGTTTACACCGATCCAGATTGCCGCCATTACCGCGCTGGAAGGTCCACAAGAATGTGTCGAGGAGATTCGCTCTTTGTATCAGGTACGACGTGATGTGTTATGCGGAGGCTTGAACAGCATTGGGTGGGAGATCGAGCCGCCGAAGGCAACCATGTTTGCCTGGGCCAAAATACCCGAACAGTACGCAGAGATGGGCTCATTGGATTTTTCCAAGAAACTGCTGACGGAGGCTGGTGTCGCGGTATCGCCCGGTGTTGGCTTCGGCAATTATGGTGACGATCACGTGCGTTTTAGCCTGATCGAGAATGAACAACGTACCCGCCAGGCCGTTCGTGGCATTCGGGACATGCTGCGTCGTGATGGCGCAGCGGGAAGCTAGGAGAATAGTGTGGAACCGGTAAAAGTTGGCCTGCTGGGCCTAGGCACAGTCGGTGGTGGCACATCCAACGTGCTGGGACGAAATTTCGCTGAGATCGCACGCCGCGCCGGTCGTGGTATCAAGGTCACTCACGCGGCCGGACGAAACGTCGATCATGCCAGCCTGCACCATATGGATGGCGTCAAAATCACCAAAGACGCGTTCGAGGTCGTCGACGATCCGGATGTTCAGATCATTGTTGAATTGATCGGTGGTTATGAACCGGCTCGTGAGTTGGTATTAAAGGCGATCGCCAACGGCAAACATGTGGTTACCGCCAACAAGGCGTTGATTGCAGTACACGGCAACGAAATTTTTACCGCAGCGCGTGACGCGGGCGTGATGGTAGCGTTTGAAGCCGCCGTCGCCGGGGGCATCCCAATTATCAAGTCGATACGGGAAGGCCTCGCCGGCAACACCATTCACT
This sequence comes from Chromatiaceae bacterium, assembly GCA_012965975.1. Classification (GTDB taxonomy): domain Bacteria; phylum Pseudomonadota; class Gammaproteobacteria; order DTRM01; family DTRM01; genus DTRM01. The sequence goes on from DTRM01000097.1 coordinate 10,172, forward strand.
GGGTCGCAGGCATTATCAACGGTACTGGCAATTTTATTCTGACCGAGAT
>DTRM01000098.1:0-18559 GCA_012965975.1 Chromatiaceae bacterium
GGTAACCCATGTCATTGCGAGAGTGGCGGAATTGGTAGACGCGCTGGTTTTAGGTACCAGTGGGGTAACCCGTGAGAGTTCGAGTCTCTCCTTTCGCACCAATATTGAGTAACCGGGAATCCGAGCCGGCGCGTAGGCGTTAAAGCCGGGTCAACAAGATGCCGATTTGAGTACTGGAAGGACATGCAAGCAGCCGTTTTAGTGCGTCTTCAGAGGTTCGGAGAGCATGGGTGACGATAAACTTTTTCTTTATTTTTCATATCGTTAAGCCGAAAAATACCATTTTTAAAACTCCTTGAGAGGATACCGTTAATGCAAGTTTCAGTTGAGGTCAAAGATGGCCTGCAGCGCCGGATGGTGGTTCAAGTCCCGCAAGATCGTGTCGACAGCGAGATCGATACCCGCATCAAAACCTTGGCCGGTCAGGTCAGGCTGGATGGCTTTCGTCCAGGTAAGGTACCGCTATCGGTGGTTAAGCAACGCTTCGGCGGACAGGTTCGCGATGAGGTGATGGGCGAGTTGATTCGCACGACGTTTGAAGAGGCGATCGCGCAGGAGCAATTAAAACCCGTTTCGTCTCCGAACATCGAACCGCTGGATGTGGACAAGGCCGAAGGCCTGAACTACGCCGCTACCTTTGAGGTGTTCCCTGAACAGGACCTGGATGAGTTCAGTGCGGTGAAGGTCGTTAAACCCGTCGTTGATGTGACTGATTCCGACGTTGATGAAATGATTGAAACCCTTAGAAAACAAAGAGTTAATTGGTCTTCTGTGGAGCGGTCAGCGGTCGACGGTGATCGGCTCACGATCGATTTTAAGGGCAGCGTCGATGGCGAGCTGTTTGCTGGGGGTGAGGCGACCGATTTTGACCTAGTGTTGGGTTCAAATGCGATGATTCCAGGTTTTGAGAGCCAGTTAAGTGGCGTCAGCGCCGGTGACAAGCCTACCATCGAAGTGGTATTTCCCGATAATTATCAGGCTGATGCGTTGCAGGGTAAACAAGCCAGCTTCGAGATTGAGGTCAAGGTCGTATCGGAGCCCGAATTACCCGCGATCGATGACGAGTTTTTCAAGATATTTGGTGTCGAAGAGGGGGGTGAGCCGGCTTTTCGCGGTGAAATTAAGGCCAATATGGAGCGCGAATTGGCGCAACGTGTGCGCGCACAGGTCAAGGCACAGGTGATGGATGGTGTGCTTAAGGTCAGCAAGAGCGAGGCCCCCCAGTCGATGGTTGCGGATGAGACCAAGACCTTGGCCGGGCATCGCCAGCAGGCGAATATGCCGGAGATTTCCGCAGAGGAGTTGGCAAAGGAAGCCGAACGGCGCGTGCGTTTGGGTATGATTCTGTCAGAGGTCGTCAACCAGGAGAAGCTTTCCGTCAAGCCTGAAAGCGTTCGCAAGCTGGTTGAGCAACTTGCCGAAGCCTACGAGGACCCGGCGGAAGTCGTACAGTTTTACTACAGTAACAGAGAGAAACTGGCCGAGGTCGAGTCGATGGTGGTAGAAGACCTGTTCGTCGATTGGGTATTGGGCAAGTGTAGCGTAGAAGAAAACCCCGAGTCGTTTGCCGAGATGATGAATCCGGCCAGCACCTAAGACGATAAAAATACTGTATAAAGTCTAAAGGATACCCTTGAAATGACCGCTAACAGCCACAATGGATATGCCATGGATCCAATGAATCTCGGCCTTGTGCCAATGGTCGTAGAACAGACGCCACGAGGCGAGCGCTCTTACGATATCTACTCCCGTCTGTTAAAGGAACGGGTGATTTTTCTTGTGGGTCAGGTAGAAGACCACATGGCGAATCTGGTAGTCGCGCAGTTGCTATTTCTAGAGTCCGAAAACCCGGATAAAGATATTCATCTTTATATTAATTCGCCCGGTGGTGTCGTCACGTCGGGTATGGCAATTTACGATACGATGCAGTTTATTAAGCCCGATGTCAGCACGATGTGCATTGGTCAGGCCGCTAGTATGGGATCGTTGTTGCTGGCAGGTGGTGCCAAGGGTAAGCGTTATGCATTACCCAATTCGCGAGTGATGATTCATCAGCCGTTAGGCGGGTTTCAGGGCCAAGCGACCGATATTGATATTCATGCACGTGAGATACTGTCATTGCGTGACCGGTTGAATGGAATACTGGCGTATCACACCGGTCAGCCAATTGAAAAAATTGCGGAAGATACCGAGCGAGATAATTTCATGAGTGGTGAAGACGCCGCGGCTTATGGGTTGATCGATGAAATTTTGGCAGGACGCACAACCGGGTAAACGGTCTGTTTGGGCGATAGTTTGTTTCAGCGGACCAGCATATTCTGATGTAAGGTGATGTAATGAGCGATGACACTAAGGACAAGGGCGAAGACGGAAAGCTGTTGTATTGCTCCTTTTGCGGCAAGAGTCAGCATGAGGTTCGCAAGCTTATTGCAGGACCCTCTGTTTTTGTTTGCGATGAGTGTGTTGAACTGTGCAATGACATCATTCGCGAAGAGATGCAGGAAAGTGCTGCCGCCGATGGTAGCAAGCTCCCGACACCCCAAGAAATCAGTGAAGTACTCGATCAGTATGTCATTGGTCAAAAGCGCGCCAAGAAGGTATTGGCAGTTGCGGTATACAATCACTACAAACGCCTTGAAGTTCAAAATGCGAACATCAAGGATGAGGTCGAACTCTCCAAGAGCAATATCCTTTTGATTGGCCCCACCGGTTGTGGCAAGACGTTGCTCGCCGAGACGCTGGCCCGCCAGTTGAACGTGCCTTTTACCATCGCCGATGCGACCACACTGACCGAAGCAGGTTACGTCGGTGAGGATGTCGAAAACATCATTCAGAAATTGCTGCAAAAATGTGACTACGATGTTGAGAAGGCGCAAACCGGTATTGTTTACATCGATGAAATCGACAAGATTTCGCGTAAGTCTGACAACCCGTCAATCACTCGTGATGTGTCTGGCGAGGGCGTACAGCAGGCCTTGCTAAAGCTGATCGAAGGTACGATCGCGTCGGTACCGCCGCAAGGTGGACGCAAGCATCCACAGCAGGAATTCCTGCAGGTGAATACGGCGAATATTTTGTTTATTTGTGGTGGCGCCTTTGCCGGTCTCGACAAGGTTATTCGTGATCGTTCTGAAAAGGGCGGCATTGGTTTTTCTGCGGAAGTGCGGAGTAAGGAAAACGCCAAATCTCTCGGAGATCTGTTGATCGAGGTCGAGCCAGAAGATCTGGTTCGCTACGGTTTGATACCAGAGTTTGTTGGCCGTCTGCCGGTTCTGGCAACTCTGGAAGAGCTGGATGAGGATGCGCTGATTCAGATCTTGCAAGAGCCAAAGAACGCGTTGACCAAACAGTATTCGAAGCTTTTCCGTATGGAAGGTACCGAGCTGGAATTTACCGATGATGCCATGAAGGCTATTGCCAACAAGGCCATGAACCGTAAAACCGGTGCCCGTGGATTGCGCACCATCATGGAAAGTATTCTGCTCGACATTATGTATGATTTACCCTCGATGGACGACGTTACCAAGGTTGTTATCAATGGAGACGTGGTCGCCGGTGAGTCCGAACCTTATCTGGTGCTGGAAAATGACGAGCCTGTCGCCGCCTCGAAATAGGTTTTGGCGGTTCGCATAAAATAAAACAATAGCTGCTTGGCATCGCTGGGGTATTGGGTAAGCTGTTTGGTGGGATAACCGACGACTGTTTCTGGGAAGTAACGACTGTTGGAGTTTGGGCGTCTTTTTTTGCCCTGGTTGCTGGCCGATTTTTGTATTGGCTACGTCCGTCCCTTTCGTCATCTTTGCTTCCTCGGGTCGGATTCCCTGCGTGGGGTTTCACCCGGTTTCTTGACAATAGAGGCTGCTTCTAATGGACGATAATAACGAAACTGAGTCAGTTGAGATGGGAATTGTGCCGGTTCTGCCGCTGCGCGATGTTGTGGTCTATCCGCATATGGTCATTCCGCTATTTGTGGGGCGCGAGAAGTCCATACAAGCACTTGATGCGGCGATGCAAAATGACAAGCAGATCCTGCTTGCAGCGCAAATCAGCGCGGACATTGACGATCCCAAAGAGCAAGATATCCACAAGATCGGTACGCTATCTACTATTTTGCAGTTATTGAAATTGCCGGATGGCACTGTCAAGGTTTTGGTTGAAGGTGGTGAGCGGGCGCAGATCTCGGAGTTTGATCATTCCGAAGAATATTTTGCCGCGACGCTTGAGGTATTGCCGGACGAACTGGATCTGGAAGAGCGCGAAGTAGACGTGTTGGTAAGGACTTCTATTGGCCAGTTCGATCAATACGTTAAATTGAACAAGAAAGTTCCACCTGAAGTACTGACCTCGTTGGCCAGTATTGATGACCCCGGTCGACTGGCGGATACCATCGCCGCACACATGTCATTGAAGCTGGATGAAAAGCAGAAGGTGCTTGAGATCAAGGATATTCAGCAGCGACTGGAACACTTGATGGGCTTCATGGAAGCCGAGATCGATGTGCTGCAGACCGAGAAGCGTATTCGCAGCCGGGTCAAGAAGCAGATGGAGAAAAATCAGCGCGAGTACTACCTGAATGAACAGATGAAGGCGATTCAGAAGGAGTTGGGTGATCTTGATGATGTGCCGAATGAACTCGAAGAACTGGAACAGAAAATCAACAAGGCCGGAATGTCGAAAGAGGCCAAGAAGAAGGTTACGGGCGAATTCAACAAGCTGAAGTTGATGTCACCGATGTCAGCTGAGGCGACGGTGGTGCGTAACTACATCGATACGTTGGTCAGTGTGCCGTGGAAGAAACGCACCAAGGTGAAGCGCGATTTGGCTGCGGCCGAAGATGTGCTTGAGTCTGATCACTATGGGCTGGATAAGGTTAAAGAGCGCATTCTGGAACATCTCGCGGTGCAACAGCGTGTACGTAAGCTCAAGGGACCTATTCTTTGTCTAGTGGGTCCTCCTGGTGTTGGTAAGACCTCTGTGGCACGTTCCATTGCACGGGCGACCGGTCGCAAGTACGTACGTATGTCACTGGGTGGTGTGCGTGATGAAGCCGAGATTCGTGGTCATCGACGCACCTACATAGGCTCGTTGCCCGGCAAGATCATGCAGAATCTAACGAAAGTTGAAACCCGTAATCCGCTCTATCTGCTCGACGAGATCGACAAAATGGCGCAGGATTTTCGTGGCGATCCAGCATCGGCACTGCTTGAGGTGCTCGATCCAGAACAGAACAATACCTTCAACGACCATTATATGGAGGTGGATTTCGATCTCTCCGAAGTCATGTTTGTCGCCACGGCGAACACCATGAACATCCCCGGTCCTTTGCTGGATCGTATGGAGGTCATTCGACTGTCTGGCTACACCGAAGACGAGAAGGTCAATATCGCGAAACGTTATCTGGTACCCAAATCAGTTACCAATAACGGTCTTGAAGAAGCAGAGTTGGTGTTAGGTGACTCGGCTCTGCGAGACATCGTGCGCTATTACACGCGTGAGGCCGGTGTCCGCAATCTGGAGCGAGAAATCTCGAAGATTTGTCGCAAGGTGGTGAAGGAGCAGTTGCTTACCAATAGCATTGACAAGACCACCAAAGTGACTGGCCGAAATCTTGAAAAGTACTTGGGTGTACAGCGTTTTCGTTATGGCCAGGCCGAGGAATATGATCAGGTCGGACAGGTGAATGGATTGGCTTGGACCGAAGTTGGTGGCGAACTGATGACGATCGAATCCGCTGTCGTTGCGGGTAAGGGGCGTTTGAGTCATACCGGCCAACTGGGTGATGTGATGCAGGAGTCCATTCAGGCCGCCATGACGGTTGTTCGCAGTCGTTCGGATGCCTTGGGTATCGAGGCGGATTTTTATCAGAATTATGATATTCATATTCACGTGCCTGAAGGTGCAACACCCAAGGATGGTCCCAGTGCCGGCGTTGGTATGTGTACGGCGCTCGTCTCTGCGTTGACTAATATTCCGGTTCGAGCCGATGTCGCGATGACCGGAGAGATCACTCTGCGGGGTGAGATTTTGCCAATTGGGGGGCTCAAAGAGAAGTTGTTGGCGGCCCATCGAGGGGGTGTCAGTACGGTCTTGATTCCAGCTGAAAATGAACGCGATCTCGTTGAAATCCCTAAGAATATTAAAGCCAAGTTGACCATCAAACCGGTGCGCTGGATCGATGAAGTTCTGGAGGTTGCGCTGCAGCATATGCCCACCCCGTTGGAAGGTAGCGACAAGTCAGGAAGTGAAAAGCGGGCCAAGGCGAAGAAAACCGATTCTGGAAAGAAGGGAAGTTTAACCGCGCATTAATGTAGTTTGTCCTTGAGACTCGCGCCATGACCTTATAAAATAACCGCGCTTGACACGTCAATCGGGCAGTTGGTATCGTCCGCGCACTTGAAGTCCAAGTGGGTGGGCTTCGTCTAAATCGCGAGGAGTGAAACACGATGAACAAATCTGAGTTAATCGAAGCAATTGCAGATTCAGCTGATCTTTCAAAGGCATCAGCAGGGCGTGCCCTAGATGCAGTCGTAGATGCTATTTCAACCAGCCTTAAGGGTGGTGATCAAGTCGTTGTTAGTGGTTTTGGAACATTTACGATTAGAGACCGTGCAGCTCGCAAGGGCCGCAATCCTCAGACGGGCGCCGAGATTGAGATCAAGGCAGCTAAAGTTCCCGGTTTTAAAGCAGGTAAGGCTTTAAAAGAGACCGTAAACAAGTAAGTTGTTTGTGGGCCCTTGCCGGGTCCATTTCAATCTGTACTTACGTCTGGGTGCTTAGCTCAGCTGGGAGAGCGTCGCCCTTACAAGGCGAATGTCGGGGGTTCGATCCCCTCAGCACCCACCATGTTATCTGTGGAGTGGTAGTTCAGTTGGTTAGAATACCGGCCTGTCACGCCGGTGGTCGCGGGTTCGAGTCCCGTCCACTCCGCCATCTATTGTTAGTAATCATCTTATGCTTCAGTCCATTCGTGATCGCGCCCAGGGCTGGCTTGCTTGGGTAATCGTAGCCTTTATCTCCGTACCGTTTGCGTTATGGGGGATACAGGAATACTTCGGCACCGGTGTGCAAACGGGGATTGCCGAGGTTAACGGCAAGGAAATCCCGCTTCGTGGGTATGAGCGCACCTATCAGAGCGAGCGCCAACGACTGCAGTCCAGTCTTGGGCTGGAACAGTTTCGATCTCAGTATTCGGATGAAACCGTTCTCAAGAAAACCGTTTTACAGAAATTGGTGAACAGTGAGATCCTGGCTCAGGTCGCGTTTGATGCGGGCTATGCAGCCAGCGATGCTCAGGTCGCTGCCACGCTTAACAACGTAGGGCGTTTTCAGCGCAGCGGTATTTTTTCTCAGGACGCCTATCGTGCGTACCTAGGGCGTGAAGGCAAATCGGCCGCCGGATTTGAAATCGAGCTTCGGCGTGATTTGATTATTGACCAGTTACAGAAAAGCATTATGTCGACCGCGTTCGTCACAGATCGTGATGTTGCCGAGTTTGTGCGTTTATTGCGGCAGACACGCTCTATCTCCCACCTTACCTTTCCTCTGACTCGTTACATGTCTGACATCGAAATTTCCGATGCCGAGATTACAGCCTACTATGGCGGCCATCGCGATGAATTTCGCGAGCCCGAGCGGGTTGTGGTTGAGTATGTTGAGCTGTCTGCGGACACCTTGGGTCAGGATTCCGAGCCGACAGCAGAGGAACGTCAGACCCTGTACGACGAGATGATTGACAGTTTTGGAATTCAGGAACAACGGCACGCGCGGCATATATTGATCGCACTGGAGCCGGGACTGGATGCAGCAGGAGTGGTCGATGTTGTCACCAAGGCTGACAAGCTACTGACCCGATTGCACGAAGGAGAAGATTTCGCCGCACTTGCGAAGGAGTACTCGGACGATAGTGGTTCGGCAATGATTGGCGGTGATCTTGGCTTTTTCGGGCGTGGCGCGATGGTGGGAGAGTTTGAGGAGTCGGTGTTTTCACTCGCAGTGGGTGAGCGCAGTGGCTTGGTGCAGAGCGAGTTTGGTTTTCACATTATCGAGTTAGTTGAGATTCAGGCGTCCCGTTTGCGTTCAATCGACGAGGTTGGATATGAATTGACCACCGAGCATAAGCGCAGAGTGGGCGCGGATCGCTTTTATGATATGGGCGAGGAGCTTGCGAATCTGGGTTATGAAAATCCGGAGTCACTGGATTTGGTGGTGAGTGAACTTGGCCTCGAACTGAAAACATCCAGTGCCTTCGCTCGCGATGTCGCCGATAACACGGTTGAAAGGCTGAGACAGTCTCTGGAGTTTGGCGAGATTGCCGCCAATGCCAAGGTTGCCACACTTGCGTATAGCGATGACGTGCTGCAGGAAGGAAACAATAGCGAAGTCATCGAGTTGACACCCAGTCATTTGATGATGTTACGCGTGGCGGAGCGTATCGCTGATCGGGCGTTGTCCGAGGATGAGGTCCGCGAGCAGATTCTTAGTCGATTGGTAAGTGATATGAGTCGCACCGCGGCGGCGGCTGATGGCCACAAGGCCTTGGAAAGATTAACTCAGGGTGAGACTTGGAGTAAGGTTTCGGCGGACTTTGATGCGGTACCGAGCGACTCGATATTGGCCGTGCGAACGGCGTCATCTCCAGATACGGCGATCGTTTCAACTGCGTTCAAGTTGCCTCGTTCTACGGCGGGAGACGCTGCAGTGTATGGTTCGGCAGTGATCGGCGATGGTGATTTTGTAGTGGTTCGTGTCGACAAGGTGATTGACGGTGTCGTCGATGAGAAGGACAAGGGCACGATGGATTATACGGCCACACAGATGTTGGAGATGTTGCGTCGGGTTGAGTTTGATCAGGCATTGTTGTCGTTTAAAGATCGATTTGAAGTCATTGTTTTTGACGAATTTCTGTAGTTCTCGGTTAATGAGTTCAGTGATTTCTGTCAGGCTTTCTGATCCAGAATACGCTGACAGCCATCACTGAAGATTAATTATATCTGGGAGTTTTAATATGCGCCTCGCGGTTCATTGGCAGATTCTGATTGCACTTGGGTTGGCGGTCGTTGTTGGTTTGGCCGTTGGTGCGGATGGCACTCTCTTTTCTATATCTTTTGTTAGTGTGTTCGACTTCGTCGGCACGCTGTTTCTCAATGCGTTGAAAATGTTAATCGTACCGTTAATCGTGTCGTCGATCATTTGTGGTATGGCGAGCATCGGTAGTGAGCAGGGTATTGGGCGGCTCGGTAGCAGAACCGTGATTTATTATATGGTGACGAGTTTGATCGCCATTATGATTGGTCTGGCGATGGTCAATCTGACCCTGCCGGGTATTGTTGATGGTGAGCCTGCGCGTGATTTGATTGGTTTGAGTGATGCGGTTGGTGAGATAACAGAAAAGGTTGAAGGGCGCGGTGCGAGTGATGTCATCGAAGTCTTTCTGCGCATGGTGCCGACCAATATTGTTGCGGCTGCCGCGAATGGGCAAATGCTCGGGCTCATCTTTTTCAGCTTGTTATTTGGTTTTTTCATGGCTCGACTGAAGTCAAATTCTGGCGATGTGATTCGTGGTTTTTGGCAGGGCGTGCTGGACGTGATGATGTTGATCACCGATTGGGTGATGAAGTTTGCACCCATCGGGGTGTTTGCGTTGGTGGCCAAGATTGTTGCGACCACAGGGCTGGATGCGTTTCGTCCGTTGGCGGTGTTTTTTCTCACCGTGGTGGCAGCGCTGGCGGTCCATTTTTTCGTGGTGATGCCGTTGCTGCTGCGCTTGGTCGGCGGTGTTAACCCGCTTCGTCACTATCGGGCGATGTTGCCGGCGATATTGACCGCGTTTTCGACCAGTTCATCGTCGGCAACATTGCCGATCACCATGGACTGTGTGGAGAACAATGCGGGGGTATCCAATCGCACCACCAGTTTTGTATTGCCGCTGGGTGCGACCATTAATATGGACGGTACGGCGCTGTATGAGTGTGTCGCCGCGATGTTTATCGCCCAGGCCTATGGCCTGGAATTGACCTTCACCACGCAGTTTACGGTGGTGCTGATTGCATTACTGACGTCCATCGGTGTAGCCGGGATTCCGGCGGCTAGTCTGGTTGCCATCAGCATCATTCTCGCCGCGATTGGTTTGCCCGCGGAGGCGATCGGATTAATTCTCGCGGTGGATCGGGTGTTGGATATGTGTCGCACCAGCGTCAACGTATTCAGTGATTCTTGTGGCGCGGTGATTATCGGCCGACTGGAAGGTGAACAGAATATTCTCAAGAACCAGCACAGTTAGATTCCCTCTCCCTCAGGGAGAGGGTTAGGGGATAATACTAATGACTGATAAAGTTATAACCCGCATCAACGTAGGTGATTTCTCCCGTCATACCGGAAGCTAGATCAGAACAAAGGAACGCACCGACATTGCCGACCTCTTCGATCGTCACATTACGGCGTAGTGGGGCGACCTCGGCAACCCCCTTCAACATTTCGCGAAAATTGGCAATTCCGGCTGCTGCCAGCGTACGAATCGGCCCCGCAGACACGGCATTCACGCGAATACCCTCTGGTCCGAGTGCATTGGCCATATAGCGCACATTGGCTTCGAGGGCGGCCTTGGCGATACCCATCACATTGTAATTGGGCACGGCGCGTACCGCGCCAAGATAGCTTAGTGTCAGCATCGCACCATCACGGCCTGCCATGCGCGATTTACCCGCCTTGGCCAGTGCCGCAAAGCTGTAGGCGCTGATGTCATTTGCGGCGGCAAAATTTTCGCGGGTAACGCTATCGATATAACTGCCTTCCAGCGCCTCGCGGGGTGCGTGTGCGACTGAATGTACGATAATGTCGAAGCCATCCCAGTGTTTGTCCAGATTATCGAATACCGTCTCGATAGCGCTGTCACTGCCGACATCACATTCAAGAACGATCTCGGATTCCAGTCCGCCGGCCAGTTTTTGTACTCGAGCCATTAACTTCTCGTTTTGCGCGGTGAGGGCGATTTCGGCACCCTCGCGACGCATGGCGGCAGCGATTCCGTAGGCGATGGAACGGTTGCTGGCGACGCCGACGATCAGCGCTCGTTTGTGTTGAAGAAAGCCCATGTTGTATGCCTCAATTAGGTTATGATTATGGTTTCTGACGATGGCCGCCGCGGGCCGTGAAGATCTGTACGTTACCGGAAATCCTTGACTGTGAAAAGCATTAGAGTGAACCGTTAGCCCATGCCATTGATGCGTTATTTGATCGTCTCAGCAGGTGTTGTTAGCGTGCTTTCGGGCTGTATCGACGGTAACTGGAATAGCCCCTATCCAGTGGCTGACCGAGACAATAATACGCTGTATTCGTCATTCAGCGAGCGTCCCAAACATCTGGATCCAGTGCGTTCTTACAGTTCCAGCGAATACGCCTTTATCGCCCAGATCTACGAACCCCTCCTGCAGTATCATTTTCTCAAGCGGCCTTATGAACTGGTGCCGTTGACCACATCGAAGATGCCAGAAATCCGGTATTTCGATGCGCGAGGTCGGGCGTTGCGGACAGACGTCTCAATGGATCGTATAGCGTTCAGCGAATATGAAATCGAGATTCAGCCGGGCATCCAGTTTCAGCCGCATCCGGCGTTGGCGCAAGATGGCGATGGGACGTATCGATTTCACGCGCTGCCCCCCGAGCAGATTGCCCAAGCACACACGCTGGCCGACATCGGGTCGACGGGTAGTCGCGAGTTGACGGCCGCCGACTATATTTACCAAATCAAGCGAATGGCAGACGCACGTCTGCATTGTCCAATTGCACCGATCATGGATGAATACATTGTCGGCTTTAGCCAACTTGCCGAATCAATCGCCGCGGCCCGCGAGTCACAGTCATCGACGCACTATCTGGATTTGCGACGCTTTGAGCTTGACGGTGTACGGGTACTAGACCGCTACCGCTTTCGCATCCGCATTAAAGGCAAGTATCCGCAGTTTGTGTACTGGATGGCCATGCCATTTTTTGCGCCGATGCCATGGGAGGCAGATGCGTTTTATTCTCAGCCCGGAATGAGCGACCAGAATCTGAATCTGCATTGGTATCCATTGGGTACCGGCCCATTCATGTTGACGGAGAACAATCCAAATTTACGCATGGTGATGGATCGTAATCCCAATTTTCGTGGTGAGCCTTACCCCACGGTCGGTAGCGACGAAGACGCGGCATTGGGTTTGCTGGAGGATGCCGGTCGCCCCATGCCGTTTATCGATCGAGCGGTTTACAGTCTGGAAAAGGAAACCATCCCGTACTGGAACAAGTTTTTGCAGGGCTATTACGACGCCTCTGGTGTGTCGTCCGACAGCTTTGATCAGGCGGTACAATTTGGCGACCAAGGACAGGCCGGTTTGACCGATGACATGCGTGAGAGGGGGATTAAGCTGAGTACCGCGGTCAGTGCATCTGTCTACTATATGGGATTCAATATGCTGGATCCTGTCATCGGAGGTGACGGCATGCGGGCGCGCAAACTTCGGCAGGCGCTGTCGATCGCGGTGGACTACGAAGAAAATATTTCGATTTTCGCTAACGGCCGAGGGATCGCTGCACAATCGCCATTGCCGCCGGGGATATTTGGTTACCGCGAGGGTGAGGCGGGTATGAATCCGCAGGTCTATCGATGGGTCAATGGCAAGCGACAGCGGCGTTCCATCGATGAGGCCAAGGCCCTGATGGCGGAGGCCAACTATCGAGACGGGATTGATGGGGTGACTGGAAAACCACTGGTGTTGTACTTTGATTCAGCATCAACTGGTCCTGATGCCAAGGCGCGGCTTAACTGGATGCGCAAGCAGTTCGAACGGGTGGGTATTCAGCTAGTGGTTCGAGCCACCGACTATAATCGCTTTCAGGAAAAGATGTTGAAGGGTGGTGCGCAGATTTTTCAGTGGGGTTGGAATGCCGACTATCCTGATCCCGAGAACTTTTTGTTTATGTTGTATGGCCCGAATGCCAAGGTGAGTCACGGTGGAGAAAATGCATCGAACTACAGTAATGCGGACTACGATGCATTGTTCGAGCGCATGAAAAACATGGATAACGGGTTCGACCGACAGAAAATAATTGATAAGATGTTGGCTTTGGTTCAGTACGATGCCCCGTGGATCTGGGGCTACCATCCGCAATCATTTTCCTTGCATCACGACTGGTACAAAAACGTAAAACCGAATCTGATGGCCAACAATACACTGAAATACAAGCGTATAAACGTTCAGGATCGTACGGCGTATCAGTCCCGGTGGAACCGGCCGGTAGTTTGGCCGCTGTTCGCTCTTTTGGCCGTCGTGGTGGTGTCAGTGATACCGGCGGTTGTGACCTATCGCCGTCGTATGCGCAAGGCGGCGTTATGATCGCGTATATCACTCGGCGCATGCTGTATGCGATTCCTATTTTGTTGGGCGTTAATCTGCTTACGTTTGTGTTGTTTTTTGTCGTCAACTCCACCGATGACATGGCGCGCCTGCATCTTGGCGTCAAACGCGTCAATCCCGAGGCCGTCGAAGTGTGGAAACAGGAGCACGGTTATGACAAGCCTCTATTGATCAATGCCAAGGCGGAAGGTCTCGAGGTAGTCACCGATACTATTTTATTTACCAAGTCACTGGGGCTGTTTGTGTTTGATTTTGGCCGCTCCGATAACGGTCGTGATATTGGCTATGACATTCGCCAACGTATGTGGCCGAGTCTGGCGATCGCGGTGCCGACTTTGTTGGTTGGCTTGTTGGTTAATCTGACCTTTGGTCTACTGATTGCGTTTTTTCGGCACACCTATATCGATCTGTGGGGCGTTATATTCTGTGTCGCGCTGATGTCGGTGTCGGGGCTATTTTATATAGTCGGTGGCCAATACCTGATCGGCAAACTATTAGCGGTGGTGCCGATATCGGGCTATGACACGGGAGTCAACGCACTAAAATTCCTTGTGCTACCGGTGATCATCGGTGTGATCAGCGGTATTGGCGCCGGTACGCGTTGGTATCGAACCATCTTTCTGGAGGAGATAGGCCGCGATTTTGTGCGGACCGCTCGCGCCAAGGGGTTGACCGAGCGATTGGTATTATTCCGCCATGTGTTGGCGAATGGCATGATCCCGATTATCACTGGTGTCGTGGTCGTGCTGCCGACCTTGTTTATGGGTAGCCTGATTACCGAGTCGTTTTTTGGTATCCCAGGCCTTGGCAGTTATACGCTGGATGCGATTAACAGTCAGGATTTTGCCATTGTTCGTTCCATGGTCTTTCTGGGCGCGGTGTTGTATATCGTCGGATTGGTGCTGACCGATATTGCCTACACCATTGCCGATCCACGGATAAGGTTGAATTAATGCCGGTCGTATTCATAACCGACGGATTGCTGTTTGGCCTGGTTTTCATGGTGCTTGCGTATGCCATTTATGCCAGCCGGCACCCTCATCTTCGTTTACCGTGGAAAAAGGTTGCCCGCAGTCGCATGGGTATGGCGACACTGATCATACTGCTGGCCTATGTGTTTATAGGGTTGCTGGATTCGCTGCATTTTCGTCCACAGTTGAATTCAGGTTCTGGTTCGCATCCGATCGTCTATTCGAATGAAGTGTTGAGTGTGCTGGATATTGTTTTGCAACCGATGCGCGAGCATCAGGAGAAAACCTATTCGGAGCCGTTTGCGCTGCATTTGTACAGTAAGGAAACGGTTGAATCCTCGGCGGGCGTGCAACAACGAATATATCCCCGACTCGAGTTTGGTGGCAGGCACTTGTCTGACCCGAGTCAGCGATCGGACGATATTATTTCGATTATGCTGATAGCGGCGAGCAAGGCGCTGTTCGCCTGGCTTCTGATTGTGCTGATGGTGTTATCGTTGTTGGCGATCAAGCATGAAACCCCGTTGTTGGGTCTGATATCGAAGGTGGTACGCGGTACCAGCGAGATACCGTGGCGGATTATCTTGCTTACCTTGTCGGTGGTCATTCTGATCGGCAAAGTCAGTTATGATTTGGGGCTTTCCTATCATGTTCTGGGCACTGATAAGGTGGGTCAGGATGTGTTTTATCAGAGCTTCAAGAGCGTGCGTACCGGTCTCGTTATTGGCACGTTAACCACGCTGATTACACTGCCTATCGCGATTACACTCGGTTTGATGGCGGGCTATTTTCGCGGTTGGGTGGATGATGTTATTCAGTATGTCTACACCACATTGAATTCAATTCCGGGCGTGCTGTTGATTGCGTCTGCGGTGTTGTTGTTGCAGGTGTATATGGATGTGCACGCCGATGATTTTGATACCTTGGAAGAGCGGGCCGACCTGCGCATGCTGTTTTTGTGTCTGATCCTTGGGGTGACCAGTTGGACGGGGCTTTGCCGTTTGTTGCGGGGTGAGACCTTGAAGTTAAGGGAGTCCGATTACGTGCAGGCCGCAACGGCCTTTGGTGTGGCCAATTCCCGCATTCTGTCCCGACATATTTTGCCCAACGTAATGCACATGGTATTGATCACCATCGTGTTGGAGTTTAGTGGCCTGGTATTGGCAGAGGCGGTATTGTCTTATGTGGGTATCGGCGTCGATCCAACGACCAACAGCTGGGGTAACATGATTAACAGCGCGCGTCTGGAAATGGCGCGAGAGCCGATTGTATGGTGGTCACTGATGGCAGCGTTTATTTTTATGTTCACATTGGTATTGGCGGCAAATTTATTTTCGGATACGGTGCGCGACGCGTTCGATCCAAGGGTTCAGGCTGAACGATGAGTGTGGCGAATGACGTACTGTTAAGTGTTGAGCACCTGACGGTCGAGATCGGTTCGGGGTCACGTCGAGTGAGACCAATTGACGACGTCAGTTTTTCGATTCGTAAAGGCGAGATATTTTCCCTGTTGGGCGAGTCCGGTTGCGGAAAATCCATGACTGCGCTATCGATTATGCGTTTGTTGCCGGCCGGAGGGCGGGTGGTATCCGGTCGAATCCTGCTGGATGGACAGGATCTTCTGCAACTGTCCGAGACCGGTATGCGCTCGGTTCGAGGTGGCAAGATTGGCATGATTTTTCAGGAGCCAATGACGTCGTTGAATCCGGTCATGACCGTCGGCGCGCAGATTGCCGAAAGCCTTCAGGTGCATGACCCGGACAGTTCCTCCGCGATCGATGCGCGGGTGGTTGAGTTGCTTGATGCGGTTGGCATTCCGGATCCCTCGGCACGTGCGGGTGAGTATCCCCATCAGTTGTCCGGTGGTATGAAGCAGCGCGTGATGATCGCGATGGCGTTGGCGGGCAAGCCAGAGTTACTGATTGCGGATGAGCCGACTACCGCGCTCGATGTCACGATTCAGGCGCAGGTATTGGAGCTGTTGCAGCAGTTACAGCGTGATACAGGCATGGCGATATTATTTATCACGCATGATCTTGGTGTGGTGTCGCAACTGGCCGACGATATCGCGGTGATGTACGCAGGGGAGTTGGTTGAAGTTGCCTCGCGCGATACGTTTTTTGAAAACAACAAACATCCGTATTCTGCGAAACTGATGCGCGCGTTACCGAGCATGGAAAAACGGGGTTTTCAGTTGGAGATTATTCCCGGCGTGGTGCCATCCGCGGGCACTGAATTCAGTGGTTGCCGATTTGCGGACCGTTGTCACCGCGTCATTGATTTGTGTCGGCAAACCGAGCCATTCTGGACCGAGTTGGCGGGTGCACACGGGGTACGCTGCCACTTTGCCGACCCCAATCTTAGTTTGCCTGCGCACGAACAACAGGATGCGGTTCCCGAGATTTTACACGAGCATAGTGTCGTTGCGGATTTGGGTGAGACTCTGGTTGACCTTGATTCAGTGAATGTTTATTTTCCGATTCAGCGTGGCGTACTGCGGCGAGTGGTCGGCCACGTCAAGGCGGTGGACGGCGTCAGCCTGAAAATCCCGAAGGGACGGACGCTGGCGCTGGTCGGTGAGTCCGGGTGTGGCAAGACCACGTTGGGCAAGGGTCTATTGCAATTGATTCGACCGACCGCCGGTAGTGTGACGTTTGAAGGCGACGATCTCGGTGCTCTTAAGGGAGAGGCCTTGCGCGAGCGGCGTAAGGATTTTCAGATCATTTTTCAGGATCCATACTCTTCGATGAACCCGCGTATGCAAGTGGGCGCGATCATTGAAGAGGGTATGAAGGCACAGAATATCGGTGATAAAGCCTCCCGTGCCCAGCGCGTGTTGGAGTTGTTGGGGCAGGTTGGCTTGCCCGAGGATTGTCTGGATCGTTATCCCCATGAATTTTCCGGTGGCCAGCGCCAGCGTATTTGTATCGCGCGCGCATTGGCCGTGAACCCCAAGTTGATTGTCTGTGACGAACCGACGAGTGCATTGGATGTTTCGGTGCAGGCCCAGATATTGAATCTGCTTGCCGAGTTGCAGCAATCGTTGGGGCTAACGTATTTATTTATCACCCACAATATATCGGTGGTGTCGTATCTTGCGCATGAAGTCGCAGTGATGTATCTGGGGCGCATTGTTGAACGGGGTACGGTGGAAGAGGTATTGGTTAATCCGCAACACCCGTACACGCAGGCGCTATTATCGGCGGTTCCAAGTGTTGATTCTGATTCAGGGCGCGATATTATTCGTCTGGAGGGGGATCTTCCCTCGCCGTCAAATCCGCCATCAGGCTGCCATTTTCATCAGCGTTGCCCGCACCGCATGGACCGTTGCGAGACGGATTATCCCGACGAGGCAAGTTTGTCGGATACGCATGTGGCACGGTGTTTCTTATTGTAGGAGCCGCGAACCGGTCTCACGATCTTCACCGATATCCGTGTAGGCAAGGCTGCTCCTACAATTCAACAGCGACGTTGGTGACGTCGACCTTGACCATTAGCATCTGACCCGGCTGCAGGTATTTTTTCACCGACAGGCGATTCCAGCGCTTTAGATCCGAGATGTTGACATTAAATTTCTGTGCGATCAGATACAACGAGTCGCCTTGGCGTACACGGTAATGAATGGTGTTAGTTGCCAATGAACGAGCAACCGACGTGTAGCGAGCTTGATGAGTTTTAATAATTAATATCATCCCGGGTTGGATGACGGCGTTATTTCTAAGGTTATTCCAGCGCTTCAGATTGGCTACGCTAACATCGTGTTGTTGGGCGATCCGCCACAGGGAGTCGCCACTAACGACTTCATAGCCTTTTTCGGTGGGCACCGATTGCTTTATCGCCGCGCTCGCCAACGTGGATAAGCCATTGCCCGATTTAGGTAGTTGTGGCACCAGTAAATGCTTGCCCGCGCGAATGCGATCACCCTCCAGCTGATTGGTGCGCTGGATCTGTTCCACACTGGTGTTGTAGCGCATCGCAATATGGCCAAGAGTTTCGCCTGGTCCAATCTTGTGGCGCAGCCAACGCATGCGCTGCTCGACCGGTAACGCGGTCAGTTGTTGCATGAAATGATCTGCACCTGATTCAGGTAATAGTAAATAGTGCGGCCCATCCGGATCCGTCGCCCAGCGGTTAAAGCCTGGATTTAGTGTGCGTAGAGTATCAATCGAAATGTTCGCCAGTTCGGCGGCCAGCGTC
>DTRM01000098.1:18625-28939 GCA_012965975.1 Chromatiaceae bacterium
TGTGTCTATGTGATAAACGGATGGGTTACGTAGAACCTTGACCACGGCCAGCAGGCGAGGGATGTAATTGGTGGTTTCCTTGGGCAAGGTCAACGACCAGTAGTCAGTCGCCTTGCCATCCTTCTGGTTGCGAGCGATGGCGCGTTTTATACGGCTGGCGCCTGCGTTGTAAGCGGCCAGTGTGTGAAGCCAGTCGCCATCAAAGCGTTTGTTAAGTCGTTGCAGATAGGTCAAAGCCGCATCGGTGCTGGCGACAATGTCCCTGCGGCCGTCGTACCACCAGTTTTGTTTTAGTCCAAGGCTCTCGCCGGTCGACGGGATAAACTGCCACAGGCCAGCTGCGCGACCGGGTGAATAGGCAAAAGGCCGGAAGCCACTTTCAACCACCGGCAATAGAGCCAATTCGCCGGGCAAGTGGCGTTGCTCAAGTTGACTGACAATGTGGAACAGATAAGGCTCGCTACGTTTCAGGACACGTTTCAGGTAATCAGGGTGACGTTCCAGCCAGCGAACCTCCTGTTCAATGCGAGGGCGGTTCAGGTCGGTAAAGCGAAATCGGGAGCCCAGAACCTGGGATGGCGTTGCCTGCAGGCCGGCCGGGTGGTTTGATTCGGGCGTTTTATTTGGATCATTGTTAAATTGTTGTAATTTATAAGAAAAATTAAGAATATCCTCGACGGATGACGCGGCTTCCCGAGCATGGCCGGCACCGAGGGTACTCAGTGCGAGGACTAAAATCAGGGATATTTTCTGGGTATTATGGGTCATGATGCGAGGATGGTAGGTAGCTGGGGTAACTACGTCAAGGAACCTGTCGACAGGGGCTATCCAACTGGCCAGACGGGGTGAACCGAGGTACAGTTTCTACTGTGAGAACCAGTATGCATAATGAGTTGGCGGTTTGGTATCGAACCGTGTTGGGACAATACCTGCGAGAGGCTGAGCAAGCGGCATTGGAACAGGCGTTGGCGGATCTGTTCGGCTATCACCTGTTGCAGTTGGGCTGTACTGATTGGGCGTCCGAACTACATGCAGCGAGTCGCATACATCGGCAAACCATCTGTCACCCGCAGCCACGGTTGGGTGGTGGCGATGAACATCTATACTGTGACTTCGGCGCCTTACCGATTCAGACGGACAGTATTGATGTGTTGGTTCTGCCGCATACGCTGGAGCTTGAACCGCACCCCCATCAGATCCTGCGAGAGATCGACCGGGTCCTGGTGCCGGAAGGGCGAGTGGTGATCATTGGCTTTAATCCCTATGGCTTGTGGGGTCTGTGTCGAGTATTGTTTAAACGCTGGGGTCGTGCACCGTGGAGTGGACAGTTTTTGGGACAAACGCGGGTGTCGGATTGGTTGCAGTTGGTTGGCTTTGATATTGAACACTCGCATCGATTATTCTGTCGTCCACCGGTACAGCACGAGGGCTTGTTGAGACGGTTGAGTTTCCTCGATGGGCCGGTGAATGATTGGCTTTCGCTGTTTTCAGCAAGCTACATTCTGGTGGCGAAAAAGCGGATATCGACGTTGACGCCGGTGAAACCGAGTTGGCGAGCGCAAAGTCAGTTTGTATCCGGCGGGGTGATGGAACCCAGCGCCAGAACCAGGTCATTCCGAAAAACATAAAAATGAATAACGAGGTACATGAGTGAGTGATCAGGTCGATATTTTTACCGACGGCGCCTGTCGCGGCAATCCCGGCCCCGGCGGATGGGGTGCGGTGATCAAGTATGGCGATCACCAAAAAGAGATTTACGGTGGTGAGGCGGAGACCACAAATAATCGTATGGAACTGATGGCCGCCATCAAGTCGCTGGAAGCTCTGAGTCGACCCTGCAAGGTGACGCTGACGACGGATTCCAAGTACGTGCTGACCGGCATCACCGAATGGATTACGAACTGGAAGAAGCGTGGCTGGAAAACTGCGGCAAAAAAGCCGGTGCTGAATGTGGATCTATGGAAGCAACTGGATGCAGAGCGCACCCGACATGAGATCGATTGGCAGTGGGTAAAAGGCCACAGCGGCCATTCGGGCAATGAAGCGGCTGATCAGCTGGCGAATCGTGGTATAGATGAATTGGGAGTCTGTAGCTAATGAGACAGGTCGTGCTCGATACCGAGACCACGGGTCTGGATCCGTCACAGGGACATCGTATTATCGAAATCGGTTGCGTCGAGATTGTTAACCGGCACGTCACGCGCAACCATTATCACCAGTACATTAATCCGCAGCGAGACATTGATGCGGGGGCGATGGAGGTCCATGGTATCAGCACCGAGATGCTGGCCGACAAACCACTGTTCGCAGAGATTGCCGACGATTTTCTCAACTATATCCGCGATGCCGAATTGATTATTCACAATGCCCCGTTCGATGTTGGATTTCTCGATCACGAATTAAAACGCATAAAAGCCGCTCGTCCACTGACCAAGGTTTGTTCGGGTGTGATCGATACGCTGGTATTCGCGCGTAAACTGCACCCGGGCCAAAGAAACAGCCTTGATGCATTGTGCAAGCGTTATGGTGTTGATAACTCACAGCGTGACTTGCATGGCGCGTTGCTGGACGCCGAGATTCTTGCCGATGTGTATCTGACCATGACGGGCGGTCAGGTGACGCTGTCATTGAGTGGGAATGAATCGGTTGGCGCGACCGACACCACAGATGAAGAGATTCGGCGGTTAGATAAGACCTTTGACTTACCGCTGATCAAAGTCTCCAGTGACGAACTGGAGGCCCATGCGAAGCTATTGGACGTACTCGACAAGGCCCGCGGCGAACCCTGTCTCTGGCGCCGGTAGGCGCGGGCTCGCCCGCGAACCGAGGTGTCCCGGAGCATGGAAGGTTCGCGGCCAAAGCGTCCACATTCGTACAGGTGATTTCGTTTTATAGTCGGCCGTCGACTTCGTCTGCGGCGAGTATATATTTTACATCGAACAACACGCTGTCGGGTTTGCCCAAGGCGCGGATTTTCTCGGCACCCATTTCGCGAAACTGATGGTGTCCTACGGCGATTACGATCGCATCATAGGTGCCTTCTTTCGGTTCACCAATCGGAGTAATGCCGTATTCGTGTTTGGCCTCAGCGGGATCTACCCAAGGATCGTAGATGTCGACATCGGCATGATAGCCAGCAAACTCATTGACCATGTCGATGACGCGGGTATTACGCAAATCCGGGCAGTTTTCCTTGAATGTTAGCCCCAGTATCAGTACGCGCGCATCAGCCACGTGAATTCGCTTGCGCATCATTTTCTTGACCACGGTTTCGACCACGTAGGCGCCCATCCCGTCATTGATGCGACGCCCCGCCAAAATAACTTCCGGCTGATAACCGATTTCCTGAGCCTTGTAAGTCAGGTAGTAGGGGTCGACACCGATGCAGTGCCCACCCACCAGACCAGGACGAAAGGGAAGGAAATTCCATTTTGTGCCGGCGGCTTCGAGAACCTCAAGCGTGTCGATGCCCAGACGTGCAAAAATTATTGCCAGTTCGTTAACCAGCGCGATATTCAGATCACGCTGGGTATTTTCGATGACCTTGGCCGCTTCCGCGACACGAATGGTGCTGGTCAGATGGGTGCCTGCCTTGATGATGCTTCGGTACAGTTCATCAACGAACTGTCCAACCTCGGGGGTGGAGCCGGCAGTGACTTTCTTGATGTTGATTACACGGTGCTCTTTGTCACCGGGGTTAATTCGCTCGGGACTGTATCCGGCATAGAAGTCGGTGTTGTATTTTAGTCCCGACCCAGCCTCCAACAGCGGGATACAGACTTCTTCAGTGGCTCCTGGATACACCGTAGACTCATAGATAACGATGTCATTTTTTTTCAGAATCTTGCCGATGGCCGTACTTGCACCGACCAGTGGGCTCAGATCCGGACGTTTATGAGAGTCGATTGGTGTCGGCACGGTAACAATAAACACATTGCAGTCGGCGACGTCATTGAGATCGCTGGTATACGCAAGATGAGGTACCTCAGCGAGGCGTTCCGGTTCAACCTCCAGAGAGCTGTCTTTGCCGGCCTTGAGTTCCTTGATGCGCGCTTCATTGACGTCGAGCCCGACGACCGGAAATTTCATGCCAAATTCCACCGCCAACGGCAGTCCCACGTATCCCAGACCGACAATGCCAATTTTTACCTTTGCTAGATCGAACATGAATCAAGTTTCTCCAAAACCATTTGGACCATTCCATCAGCAGCCCAGCTTGCCGGCCTGTTGCGTGCGAAACCGCCCTTTGAGCCTTTTCGCGATACGATTCTGATTAGAACTCCTATCGGCTAGTCAGACCATGTCTGAAGCGGCAATCTTCTGAAAATCAGGGGTTTATATGGGCTGGAGCCAGCGTAAGCATAGCAAAGAATGACGCGATTTTCCCCGTAGCGCTGAGCGTTTGTTATACTAGAAGTATATCGTTCGGCGGAGTGCATGGCGATGTCTCCGCATCTCTCGGGCAGCGATGTTTGTGTCTGGGTTCAACCACAATAATGCAAGTAATAAAAGGGGGAAGCAGATGGAACAACGGGGAAGTCCCAGACGCAGGGTTGAGATCGATGTCGACGTCAGTGTCGGTGCGGTCGAACCATTGGTGCTGCGCACACGTGATGTCAGTCTCGGCGGGGTCTATCTCCACGGCGACCGTCTCAAAATTGACCCGGGTACGGACGTACAGTTGATGTTTCATATTTCCGGCGAACGCGCGACAATGCACGGAATTCGGGCAACGCTAGTGCGTAGCAACGATGAAGGTTATGGGATGGTCTTCCGGCATCACAATGTGTCCGAGTTTCGTACGCTGCAGGAGATTTTGCGAGTCAGCAAAGAGGCCACAAATCACTGAGCCCTGAAGAATTTTTCCTATTGGCCGATTACACCCAGAGAATCTACTAATCTGTCTGGTTCGGGCATCATGTTGGTGGCCTGGTTCAGACGAATCAAATTTTATCGGACTGACTCGTCGTTTCAGTAGAGTGCATGTTAGCTACGCATGATCAAGCTTTTTAATCAGTACATACCCAAGGCGTTTTTCGTCCTGATGTTGATTGAGACGGCGGTATTTGCTGGATCGATTTATGTCGGGACCCAAGTTCGTTTTGCGGATGAGGGTTGGAATCAGACAACCGACCCGGTGTCGCTGTGGCTGACCCCAGGGCTGTTTGCGCTGGTCATGCTCGGGTCGATGACGGCGATGGGCCTCTATCAGCGGCGCCTGCGCGAGGGTGGCGCGGGGATGGTGGTGCGAGTTGCGGCCAGTTTTCTGGTTGGCGTGATCGCGATGAGTCTGTTGTTTTATTTTATGCCCGATCTGTTTCTGGGTCGTGGTTCGTTCTCCTATTCTCTTGCCATCGCGGCAGTGCTGATTATTCTAATTCGCATTTTATTTTTTCGGCTGATCAATCAGGATATGTTGAAGCGTCGGGTGTTAGTACTCGGTGCGGGCCGCAACGCAGAGATGATCTCCCGCTTGCGTCGCGAGGTTGATCGTCGTGGGTTTCAGGTGATCGGTTTTATTCCGGGCGAGGGTGACGAGCTGTTGGTACCTGAATCCATGTTGGTCCGGCCGGAAATCCCTCTGGCCCAGTATGCCGCCCAAGCGAATGTGGATGAGATCGTCGTGGCGGTAGATGATCGTCGTCGGGGTCTGCCGGTACATGAAATGCTGGATACCAAAATGAGCGGTGTCGATGTTGTGGATGTGATCGCGTTCTTCGAGCGCGAGTCGCTGCTGTTGAAACTCGACATATTGCGCCCGAGCTGGCTGATTTTTTCCGAGGGGTTTCGCGGCGGCAATATGCGTATTCGAATCAAGCGCGCTTTTGATGTTGTGGCCGCTTTGTTGCTGATTTTGATCGCTTGGCCATTTATGCTGCTATCGGCGCTCGCTATCCTGTCTGAGTGTGGCTGGCGTGGGCCGGTATTGTTTCGCCAGGTAAGGGTCGGCGAGAACTGGAAGCTGTTCCACGTATTGAAATTCCGCAGTATGCGCGTGGATGCGGAGAGCGACGGCGTGGCGCGCTGGGCAACACGCGATGACGATCGTATCACGCGGGTTGGAGCGGTGTTGCGCAAACTGCGTTTTGACGAACTGCCGCAGGTATTTAATGTGTTGAGGGGCGACATGAGTTTTGTCGGGCCCCGACCGGAACGACCGGAATTTGTCGAAAACCTGTCAGAAACCTTGCCCTACTACGCCGAACGGCACCGGGTTAAACCGGGCATTACAGGTTGGGCACAGCTATGTTATCCGTATGGCTCATCGGAGCAGGATGCGTTTGAAAAGCTGCAGTACGATTTGTATTACGTGAAGAACTACAATCTATTCTTGGATCTGATGATTCTGCTGCAGACAGCTGAAGTCGTTCTCTGGCGCAAGGGCGCGGTTTGATCAATGTCGGCAGTCTGAGTTATGGCGCCGGCTCGGTTGCATTTTTCGCACTGACCGCCCTGCTGTTGACTGTTTGGCGTGGGCGACTGCAAGGATGGGTGCTGGTTTTTGCGACGTTTTTTTCCGCGTTATGGGCCGCAGGTCTCGCTTATCAAGCGAGCTTTGATACGCTTCCACGGGAGCTGATCTGGTCGCTCGAGATGGCGCGGGATATTTGCTGGATCCTGTTTCTATTTAAAATACTCAGTTATACCCGTGCCGCAACGGGCCAACTGTTTGGCTTGGCGCGGGCCGGCGTATTGTTGTTGTGTGTCGGATTGCTGGGTTTACAGATCGGATATCCTCTGTTGGTTGCCAGCGGTCTGGCGGGTTTGGTGGACGTCACTATTTTTAGCGTGGGGCATGTGCTGATAGCAGTCGCTGGCATTGTGTTGGTCGAGCAGATCTACCGCAATACTCTACCGGAGCAACGTTGGGCGATTAAGTTTCTGTGTCTGGGACTGTTCGGGATGTTCGCCTACGACCTTTATATGTATTCCGAGGCACTGATGTTCCGTGTGCTCGATCAGAGCAGTTGGTTTGCCCGAGGTGCTATCAATGCGTTGTTGGTGCCCTTATTGGCGGTATCGGTTGCACGTGACCCGGTGGTATCGGCGAATATCTTTGTTTCGCGTGGGGTGATTTTTCACACCACAGGCCTGGTTGCAGCGGGCCTGTACTTGTTGGCCATGGCGGCGGTGGGTTACTACATCAGTTATTACGGCGGCTCGTGGGGGCCGGTGCTGCAACTGATATTCCTGTTTGGGTCATTGCTGGTTCTGGTCATTGTCGGCTTTTCTGGCACCTTACGGGCTCGGGTCAAGGTTTTCCTAAACAAGCACTTTTTTCAACATCGTTACGATTATCGAGAGGAGTGGTTACGCCTGATCTCGACACTGTCCAGTAGCGAGAGCGGGACCCCGCTGTATGAGCGCGTGATTCGGGTGATTGCCGAGATTGTCGAAAGCCCGGGCGGGGCCTTGTGGATGCGCAGGGAATCGGGAGTGTTTGCGGCGACCACTCGCTGGGGCATCCCGGCTTTCGAGGAACACGATCTGCAGTCCAATGCGGCGCTCATTGATTATTTTGAAAAAAAACAATGGATTATAGATCTTGATGAATTTCGGCGGGAGCCGCAGATGTATGCGGAGCTGGCTATTCCCGATTGGATAGCAGGGATTCCGCGGGCCTGGCTGGTATTACCATTGATGCATCACGATGAATTGCTGGCGTTTGTGGTTCTGGTCGAGCCGCGAGCCCCATTGGCACTAAACTGGGAGAACATTGACCTGCTGAAGACCGTCGGGCGGCAGGCGGCCAGCTATCTGGCGCAGAATGACGCGGCGGAGGCGCTGGCCGATGCGCGTCAATTTGAGGCGTTTAACCGGTTCTCGGCGTTTGTGATCCATGATTTGAAGACCTTGATCACGCAATTATCGCTAGTGGTGCGCAATGCAGCGCGGCATAAGGACAATCCCGAATTTATGGACAGTGTGGTCGATACGGTGCGCCATTCCGTGGATAAAATGAATAATTTGATGCAACAGCTCAAGGGAGCGATGCCAAGCGCCGATGTTGCTACTGTGGATATGGCGAAATTGCTGCCCGATGTGGTATCTGGGAAGGCATCACATAGACCCAAACCGGAACTAACGTCTATTACTCAGGGTCTGTTTGTCCGAGGAGATCGGGATAAAATTGCCACGGTAATCGGCCATGTAATCCAGAATGCGGTCGACGCGACCCGCAAAGACGGTTTCGTTCGGGTTGGTTTGTTGGGAAGGGACGACTGGGCTGTGGTAGAAGTAACAGACAATGGCATCGGAATGGATACCGCATTTGTAAAGAATAGATTATTCAGGCCCTTTGACAGCACTAAGGGCCTGACGGGCATGGGCATCGGTGCTTACGAAAGTCGCGAACTCGTGCGAGCGCTGGGCGGTGATATAAAGGTTAGTAGCGAGTCCGGTAAGGGATCACAATTTCGCATTCAGTTTCCGCTGGTCAAGGTGGAGCTGGCGGCAGAAACAAAGAAACAAGAGGTAGCAGGGTGAGTTCAGTGAAAAGAAAACTGCTGATTGTGGAGGATGATCCAGGTCTTCAGGGACAGCTTCGCTGGAGTTTTGACGGTTGCGAGGTGGAGGTTGCAGACGACCGCGATACCGCACTGGCACAGATTCGTCGTCATGAGCCACAGGTGGTGACGCTGGATCTTGGTTTGCCACCTGACCCAGGTGGCGCATCTGAAGGTCTGGCGACATTGGAAGAAATTCTTTCGTTGTTACCGACGACCAAGGTCATTGTGGTCACGGGTAACGACGATCATGCCCACGCGGTCGAAGCGGTCGCGCGGGGGGCCTACGATTACTATCAAAAACCGGTCGACGCAGAGATGCTCGGATTGATCGTCGAGCGAGGCTTTAAGCTGCATGAACTGGAACGGGAGAACAAACGCCTATCGCGTGAAGTCGGCGATGCGACGTTGTCCGGAATTATCTGCGGTAGTCCTGAAATGTTGTCGGTGTGTCGTACCGTCGAAAAGGTCGCGCCGACCGAAGTGACGACACTGGTATTGGGAGAAAGTGGTACCGGCAAAGAACTGATTGCCCGCTCCCTGCATGATCTGAGCAATCGCAGTGAAGGCCCATTTGTCGCTATTAACTGTGCAGCGATCCCGGAACAGCTATTGGAAAGCGAGCTCTTCGGTTATGAAAAGGGTGCCTTTACGGGGGCGGTTAAACAGACGCGTGGCAAGATAGAGTACGCCGATGGTGGTACCTTCTTTCTCGATGAGGTGGGTGATTTGCCGATGGCCTTGCAGGCCAAGTTATTGCGCTTTTTACAGGAACGAAAGATTGAGCGCGTCGGTGGTCGTAAAGAGATCCCGGTCGATGTTCGGGTGGTCTGTGCGACGCATCAGAAACTGGCTGACCTGATCGAGCAGGGTCGCTTTCGTGAGGATTTATTCTATCGTGTCAGTGAGGTTACGGTGCGGGTTCCACCGTTGCGTGAACGTCAGGGCGATTCGGTGGTATTGGCTCGGTCATTTCTGGAAAAGACTTGCGAACAGCACGACAAGCGAATCAGGGGATTTAGCCCGGAAGCGCTGGTGGCTATTGAGTCTTATGCTTGGCCGGGCAATGTGCGCGAATTGGAAAACCGCATCAAACGTGCTGTCATCATGGCCGATGGCAAGATGATTGTTGCCGATGATCTTGAACTGGATGCCAGCCAGAATCTTGATATTCCTCTGAATCTGCGTGAGGTTCGTGAGCAGGCGGAACAGCAAGCGATATTGCGAGCATTGAGTCTTGCGGATGGCAACGTATCCCAGACCGCAGAAATGTTGGGCATTACGCGTCCGACATTGTATTCGTTAATGAACAAGTATGATCTTAAGGCCTAGCTAGCAAGTACCGGTTCCCTCGCCGCTGCCAGCATGATCTGATAACGTATACCGGCGTGAGCAGTACCCACCATTCTTTCAGTATGGACGGCTTCACGCCGACCGTTCTTGTCAGGGCACACCCTATGCTTTACCCGCTGGTACACAAGTTAATGTGCAGACTCGTCTGGTCGAGTCTGGTTTTTCTGTGTCTGTCGGGACCGCTACTTGCCGCGGCGGATTATGACGCCTTGCAAAAGGCGCAGGCGCTTTACGATCAGGGTGAGATCAAGGCGGCAATTATTGAATTCAAGAATGTTCTGCAACTGGATCCAGGCCATGTGGATGCGCGTGTTCGTTTGGCTGACAGCTATTTGAAACTGGGCGATGGCGCCGCCGCGGAGAAGGAAACCGAGCGCCTGCGCAAGTTACGCACCAAGCGCGAGTTATGGATTGAGTCCTATGGTCGTGCGTTGTTATTGCAACGCAAGTTCGA
>DTRM01000099.1 GCA_012965975.1 Chromatiaceae bacterium
CCAAGGCGCGCGCTGCATGGACTGCGGCATCCCGTATTGCCATGACGGCTGCCCGGTCAACAACATCATTCCGGACTGGAATGACTTGGTATTCAGCAACGAATGGGAAACAGCGCTCGACGTATTGCATTCAACCAATAACTTCCCCGAATTTACCGGCCGAGTCTGTCCGGCGCCTTGCGAGGCTGCCTGCACCCTTAACATCGACGACAATCCGGTAACCATCAAAACTATCGAATGTGCAATCGTCGACAAGGGCTGGGAACAAGGTTGGATCAAACCGCAAATCGCTGCACACAAGACCGGCAAGAAGATCGCCGTGGTTGGATCGGGGCCTGCGGGCATGGCCGCATCACAGCAACTGGCTCGTGCCGGACACGTGGTTGAGTTATTTGAAAAAAGCAGTCGCATCGGTGGTTTGATGCGCTATGGCATTCCCGATTTTAAAATGGAAAAACACATCATCGACCGTCGCATGAGCCAGATGCAAGCCGAAGGCGTCGTATTCCATACCGATACACACATCGGTGCGGACATCCCGGTACAGAAACTGCTCGATGACTTCGATGCCATTGTTGTCTCCGGTGGATCGGAGTCTAGTCGTGGTCTACCGGTCAAAGGGCACGAACTGGAAGGCGTCTGTCAGGCCATGGATTTTCTGCCGCAGCAGAACAAACGCAACGCCGGGGATACTATCCCTGAAACCGAATCTATTTCTGCGGCGGGTAAAAAGGTTGTGGTGATTGGGGGTGGCGATACCGGTTCCGATTGTATCGGCACGTCGTTTCGACAGAACGCGACATCGGTAACCCAGATTGAAATTATGCCGCAACCCCCCGAAAAAGAAGACAAGGGTCTGACTTGGCCTTACTGGCCACTCAAAATGCGCACCTCCAGCTCCCAAGATGAGGGTGCCGAACGTGACTGGGCGATTGCCACACAATCCTTCGAAGGCCAGGATGGACGAGTCACCGCACTAAACTGCGTTCGCGTCGAGTGGAATCAGGATGACCATGGTCAATGGAAAATGCAGAACGTCGCCGACAGCGAATTCCAGATCGAGGCCGACCTGGTGTTGTTGGCAATGGGGTTTGTGCATCCCACCCATGAGGGTATGCTGACGGATCTTGACCTTAAGCTCGATGGTCGTGGCAACGTCGATGCCGATACCACGAGCTATCAGACATCAAACCCACAGGTCTTCGCCGCCGGAGACATGCGGCGCGGACAATCACTGATTGTATGGGCCATTCGCGAGGGTCGCCAGTGCGCCCGGGCCGTCGATGAGTTCCTGATGGGCAGCTCAGAATTACCCCGCTAAAAACAATTACAACATCGGATCCGCTATGCCAGAACTAGAGAACGACCGCTTTCTTCGTGCCTTGCTACGTGAACCGGTTGATATGACGCCAGTTTGGATGATGCGCCAGGCCGGTCGTTATTTGCCCGAATATCGGGAGGTTCGCAAGCAGGCGGGCAGCTTTCTTGATCTGTGCAAAAACACCGAACTAGCCTGCGAGGTTACGCTGCAACCGATTCGACGTTTTCCGCTGGACGCCGCGATTCTGTTCTCAGACATCCTGACGATCCCCGACGCGATGGGGTTGGGCTTGTACTTTTCAGAAGGCGAAGGCCCCCGCTTTGAACGACCACTGACATCACCTGCCGATATCGAAAAACTTACCGTTCCCGACCCCTCACAGGAACTCAAGTACGTTACCGATGCGGTACAACTCATCCGCAAAGAACTCGGCGGCAAGGTTCCTCTCATTGGTTTTTCTGGCAGCCCGTGGACACTGTCCACTTATATGATCGAAGGCGGCAGCAGCAAGGCCTTTTCGAAAACCAAGCACCTGTTGTTCGAAAATCCATCTGCCATGCACCAACTGCTGGATATCCTTGCCCGTTCCGTTATTGAATATCTCAATGCTCAAATCCAGGCCGGTGCTCAAGCGGTGATGGTATTCGACACGTGGGGGGGTGCCCTAAGCCACCGCGACTACCGCGAGTTTTCACTGGCCTACATGGAAAAAATCGTTGCCGGCTTGTTGCGTTCCCATGATGGCCATCGTGTGCCGGTCACGCTGTTCACGAAAGGTGGCGGGCAGTGGCTGGAAGACATGGCTGCTACCGGCTGTGATGCTCTGGGAATTGACTGGAGCACCGACCTCGGTGCCGCTCGCGAACGTGTTGGCGATCGTGTTGCGCTGCAAGGCAATCTCGACCCCTGCATGCTCTACGCCTCCCCCCAACGCATTCGCGAGGAGGTCGCCGCCACATTGACCAGTTTCGGCTCTGGCACTGGCCACGTGTTTAATCTGGGCCATGGCATTCACCCGGATACCAACCCCGATCACGCTGCGGCGATGATCGAATCAGTGCACCAGCTCAGTTCGACCTAGAGCACGCATCGTTCCACGTCATCACCGCCTTGGCGAGATCGCTTCGCTGCGCCCTCATCACCGAATTTCTACTCAACTTTAGCCCTATTCTGCCGCTAAAAAACGCGATAAGGCTTATTTGTCTATTGCGGGAATGCAGGACATGGGAAACACATCATCAGCGGCGAAAAACACCGATCAAGCCATTGATTCGAGAGGAATTGCACTGGTCGTAGACGACGGGGCAACCAACCGGCTGGTGCTCAAGTCGTTGTTGTCCAAACGGGGTTTCGAGGTGGTAATGGCTGAAGATGGCGCCAAAGCCGTCGAAATCTTCCAAAATACCGCCATCGATATCATTTTTATGGACGTAATGATGCCCGTCATGGATGGCTATGAGGCAACCCGAAAAATCAAGGCCCTGTGCAATGATACCTTCGTCCCGATCCTTTTTCTGACCGAAATGACCGATGAAGAAGCCCTCGCCGAATGCATAGCAGCTGGTGGTGATGACTTTCTGACTAAGCCGTTCAGCCATATCATCCTGGAATCCAAAATCAATGCGCTGGAGCGGTTCCGCAAGGTACATAACGATGTGAATCGCCTGTATTCACAAATGCGGCGCGAAGAAGAATTCGCTGCGCAGGTATTCAGCAAGGCGGTTATCGAGGCCAACGTGGGGCTCGATACGATCCACAGCGTACTGTGCCCGGCCAGAACCTTCAGCGGCGACATGCTATTGACGGCCTATACGCCCACACGCGATGTCCATGTACTACTGGGAGATTTCACTGGCCATGGGCTTGGCGCAGCACTGGGCGCGTTACCGGTATCCGAAGTGTTCCGCACCATGACCGCGAAAGGATTCAGTGGCGATGAAATCCTTACAGCGATTAATGACAAACTCCACAGGCTGCTACCCATCGGTATGTTTATGGCCGCCCAGTTTGTGCGCATCTCCGCCGACCTGACCCATGCCAGTATATGCAACTGCGGAATGCCGGATATTTTTCTGATCGGGAAAGACCGCGACCGGATCAAGGAAAAATTCGAATCAAGCAATCTCGCGCTGGGAATTACCGGCAGTTTTGATGCGCGAGAATCAGTGGTTCATTTTGTAGTCGAAAACGAAGACCGTATCATCCTGGCCAGTGATGGTGTCGCCGAGGCATGTTCCCCCTCAGGCGAGGCATTTGGACAAGCGTTATTCGAATCCAGCATCCTGAAACCCGGGGCTTACGCCATCGATAATATAGCCGCCGCGCTCGACCAGTTCTGCGGCCATGCAGAGCAAGCCGATGACATATCTATGGTAGAAATACCGTGCACACCCGACCTCATTCCCCCGGCCAAGAAAGAGGTATCGGATTCTTGCATCAGCAACCACATCGCTACCACCAAGAACAATGAGTTCGAAATCTCACTGACACTACACGATCAAAGCCTTGCCCTGATTAACCCCATCCCGCAAATACTGGCTCACATAGAGTCTCTGGAAGGGTTTTCCTTTGATCGAGAAGCGCTGTTCACCGTTCTAACTGAACTTTATGTCAATGCCTTGGACCATGGCGTCCTGGCACTGGACGCCAGCATCAAACAAAGTGCCGAGGGATTTGGCGAATACTTTTCTTTGCGAGAACAACGAATCAATGATCTGGTTGATGGCTTCATCAAATTGTCACTGAACATCATCATCTCATCGAATCGCTCCGTCAATTTTATTATTCAAGTCGAAGATAGCGGCAACGGATTCGATGTTTCCAAGATGCTCCACAGTACTGGCGAAGCAACTGCGCTCTGCGGACGAGGGATCCCGCTCATACAGGAGTTCAGCAAGTCGCTTGAGTATAACGACAGCGGCAACATTGCGACCGTACTGTTTCAGCCCCATTTTTAATTCATGCCGTCACTAAAACGCTACAGGGTAACCCGCCCTAATCACGGACCAAAACATCTGTGGATTACAGCCGCTGCATTGTGGGCGCTATTCATTTTCGTTGGCGACAACAGTCTGCTTGGAACCAGTCAAATACTTGCACTAATCGACTCAACCAGCGCTGTGCTGGCGTTCGTTATCGGCTTCGCTGCCATCGCCCGATATGCCTGCAAAGGCGACTCCACCACCCTGCTGCTAGGGGCCGGTTTTGTCGCTGCCGGGCTGCTGGAATGCGCCCATGTCCTCGACGGTGGTCAATGGTTATTTGATCCCGAGCAACCGGCCATGGCGTCCAATGATGCGCTCTGGCGTTCCTCACAGATATTTCTTGCCCTGCTTATGTTGGCGATCGCCTTCACTGAATATCGGCATAAAATCTCCGGCAGCATGGTTCATCTTCAGGCGCGTTTTGTCGTGCCCGTTATTATTGTTGCCGCGAGCGGGGTTCACTTTGGAACATCACTCGGCATCGATTCGATCGGCTACCAGCCCGCAACGGGGTGGCCTGACGTCATCACGGTCTTTCTGGGTCTGGGATTTGGCATGGCGTTGCTGGTTATGCTTTCCAGTGGTTCCTGGCAACACAACAGTCTTGCCTACGAGATAACCGTTGCGATGATGGTTCTTTTTGTGAGCCCCGTATTCTTCGCCACTTCATCTATAGCGATGTTTGATGCGCCACACATCATCACGCATGCGCTGTCTCTGGCTGCACATGCGTGCGTACTCGGCGGACTCCTGATCGAGCTGATTCATATGGCTCATTCGTATAAAGACGAAATCGAGCTGCGCCGCATGGCTCAGCAACAACTACTGCGCAGCACCGAACGTATGACCCGGATTTTCAACTACTCGAGTGATGCCATTCTGATCGTAAATCCAAATCATGACCGAATCGTGGATGCCAATGACACCGCCATGAGCCTGCTTGGCTATTCCATGCGCGAACTGATGGAAAACCCCGCCTCAGTCATTTATCCAGACGCTACTGATGCGCTGAACAAATTGTACCGTGACACAGAGGAATCGGGCTCATCGAACAGCCGATCGTTGTACTGCAGCAAAAAAGACGGTGCCATTACCCCGATTGAGATCTCGACATCGGTGGTCGACATCGATAATGAAACCTGCATACTTTGCATGATCCGGGACATTGGGGCACAAAAAGAAACCGAGGCCGCGCAGAGTCGACTGATCGATATCATTGATTCAAACCCCGATTTCATCGCCACCTTTGACATGGAGGGTGAGATACTTTTCATGAACCGTGCGGGGCGTATATCGCTCGGTTTCGATGCCGACGAAGACTTATCAATCTATACGATAAAGGAACTATTCCCTTCAGAAGAGACGAGCCGTCTGCTGGACGAAGCCATACCCATGGCATTCGTTCAAAACAGCTGGGAAGGCGAAGGCATAACAGCGACCATGGACAAGGGAGTTCGTACCGTGACGCAACAACTCGTGTATCACAAATCCGCAGATGGAAGGAGTTATTACTCCATTACCATGCGTGATATTCATGAGCGCAAACTGGGTGAAGCACCTCTCATCAGCGCCAAGGAAGCCGCTGCTCGACACAGACCTGGATCACAAGCAACGCGAGTTCGTCGACACCATCAATGATGTTGGCAATAGCCTGCTTGCAATCATTAACGATATCCTCGACTTTTCCAAGAGAGATACCGGGA
Source organism: Chromatiaceae bacterium (assembly GCA_012965975.1). GTDB lineage: Bacteria > Pseudomonadota > Gammaproteobacteria > DTRM01 > DTRM01 > DTRM01. Next base: position 6,009 of record DTRM01000099.1, read on the forward strand.
AAATAGAACTCGATGTCACCGCACTGGTGACGTCCAAGGCCAACGACGCGTCATTGGAGATCATTCTTGACTACGATTATACCTGCCCACGCTGGCTAGTCGGTGATGCCGGGCGGATCCCCGTCAGATCCTGATCAACCTGCCCTCGCATGCAATCAAGTTTACCAAGAGTGGACACGTCCTGCTGCGCGTACGCTGCATACTACAGAACGAGGAAATCGCCAACGTCGTTTTATCGCGCGCTATGGCCCGACATCTTGATCTCAACCTTCTCATCATCCTTCAAGCTGGCATAGTACTTGCGCAGAATGGTCAGAACCTCTGGACGACTAAAATTGTCTGGTACTTCGGTGTTCTCCGACAAAGCCTTACGCAGTTTGGTGCCGGACAGCATCAGACGGTCTTCGGCATCGTGTGGACAGGTCTTCATCGAAGACATGCCGCCGCACTTGTCACACCAGAAGGTCCAGTCGATTTTTAATGGCTGGGTTTCGAGCGCGTCATCAGGGATCTCATCAAAGATGTGATGGGCATCGAAGGGGCCGTAGTAGTCGCCAACGCCAGCGTGATCACGACCCACAATCAAATGTGAACAACCATAGTTCTGACGGAACAAGGCATGTAGCAGCGCTTCACGAGGGCCGGCATAACGCATGTCTAACGGATAACCAGCCTGCATCACGGTATTGTCGACAAAGTACTTATCGATCAGAGTACTTATCGCATCGCTGCGTACTTCGGCTGGGATGTCGCCGGGCTTCAACTTGCCCAACAAGGAATGGACTAATACACCGTCACAAATCTCAACCGCGATCTTGGCCAGATACTCGTGCGAACGATGCATCGGGTTACGCGTCTGGAATGCGGCAACCGTAGTCCAACCCTTGGCTGCAAAATCGGCGCGGGTCTGAGCGGGTGTCATGAACTGATCGCCGTACTTGGCAGGAAACTCACCCTGCGAAAGAACTTTGATCGGACCGGCGAGGTTCACTTCGCCCTGATCCATCACCATCTGCACCCCAGGGTGCTCGGTGTCGGTGGTCTTGTAGACCATCATGCATTCGTGTTCTTTGTCGATCGAGTACTTCTCAGTGATGGTCATGGTAGCCATGATCTCACCGGTTTCATCATCGACCAGGGCAACGTCATCGCCATCGCTAATGCCATCGGCCGTCGCTTGATCGGTAGACAAGGTAATCGGAATCGGCCAGAACAAACCTGAAGCCATGTGCATACCATCGCACACGCCCTTCCAGTCGCTCTGGGTCATGAAGCCATCCAGAGGCGTAAAGCCACCGATACCCATCATGATGATGTCGCCCACTTCGCGAGAAACACAACGAACCTGCTTCATACCCTGTGCGCGCTCAAGCTCAGCTTTCTGCGCGTCACCTTCTAATAACAGGGACTTAAGATCCCCACCGCCATGCGGATTTACCAATTTCGACATGGAATTCCCCAACGAGTTGTTAGTTGTCGATCAGTTCAGACGGGCTAAAACAGAGACCGACACCGGCTCCAAGTCTGAACATACAGAGGGCCTAACATATAGATTTATGGGTGAAAATCCAAGAAGGTTTAGTTTAGCTGCACATAAGGTTGGCTTATCCGCCCCTAAAAATAACGCTAATACGACTTATTCGTATTCATTATACGGCTGGTTAGCGCGAACAGCAGCACAAATAACATCACCGCGGCCGCCACCACCGCAGGGCCCGCCGGCAGGTCCCAGCGCAGCGCCGCGCCAAGCCCCAGCACCACCGCGACACAACTCAGGCCAGCCGCCAACACCGCCATCTGCTCCGGGGTCCGCGCCACGCGTCTGGCAGCCGCCGCCGGAATCAGCAGCAGCGAGGCAATCAATAACACCCCGACGATCTTCATCGCCATCGCGATCATCAACGCCAACAACATCACAAAGATCAGGCGCACCCGCTCGACCGGCACCCCCTCGACCCGGGCTAAATCCTCATGCACGGTGGCGGCAAGAAGGGGCCTCCAGATAACGGTAATCAGCACCAGGGCAGCGATCGACAACGCCCATAGGCGCAGCACATCCTGCTCCGTAACTGACAGAATGTCGCCGAATAAATAGGACTCAATAGGTAGTGATTGCTCACTTACAAGGGTGACCATAATCACGCCGATCGATAGGGTACCGTGTGAAATAATGCCCAGTAGGGTATCACTGGCGAGCTGGCGCTGACCCTGCAACGCCACCAGCAGCAGCGCCACCAACGCCGCCACAATCACCACGGTGAGGCCCGATGGCAGGCCCAATATCAGACCCAGACCAATACCCAGCAGCGACGCGTGCGCCAATGCATCGCCGAAATAGGCCATCCGTCGCCACACCACAAACGAGCCCAACGGGCCAGCGACCACTGCAATCGCCAATCCCGCCAACAGCGCATTGAGCAACCAGCTACTCATGCCGATGCCCGCAGTCCGCGGCCACGTCGCCGCCCACATCGTGGTTGTGATCATGGTGATGGGCATAGATCGCGAGGCTCGACTCGGTACCAAACAGAGCTTGGTATTCCGGCGCCTTGACCACCGCCGACGGGTGACCGGAACAACACACATGGTGATTCAGACACACCACCTCGTCGGTGGCCGCCATCACCAGATGCAGATCGTGTGACACCATGAGTACGCCACACCCCGTCTGCTCCCGGATCTGTCCGATCAGGCGATACAGGCTCGATTGTCCCTGCGCATCGACCCCCTGAGTGGGTTCATCCAACACCAGCAACTGTGGGCGGCGCAATAACGCGCGCGCCAGCAATACCCGCTGAAGCTCACCCCCCGACAGCGCCTGCACCGGGGCGCCGATCAACTCGGCGGCACCGACCGCCTGCAACTGATGGCGATGCGCCTGCTGGTCTGTGACCCCACCCAGCGCGAGGAAACGGGAAACCGTCAGTGGCAAGATCGGGGCGACCGACAATCGCTGTGGCATATAGCCCACGCGTAAACCTGCTTGGCGTGACACGGTTCCGTGGTCTGCCTTTGATAACCCCAGCACCAACCGTACCAGGCTTGTTTTACCCGACCCGTTGGGACCGATCAGGGTCACGATCTGGCCCGCCCGCAGGGTCAGATCCACCCTATCGAGTACGCGCCGATTATCGAAGTGTTTACTCACGTTCGATACAGAAACGAGGATGTCGGTTGATTGAGTCATCGGCTCGGCTTCCTTGCGCAATCGGGACAGATGCCCGCCACCTCAATACTGGTCTCGTCGATACGAAAGCCACGGCTTACGGCGGCCTCCGTTACCACCCGTAGAATCGCTTGCTCGCGCAACTCGGCGACCACACCGCACTCACGACAAATCAAAAACTGGCTCTGATGTTGGGCGCCGGGGGCAACACAACCACAGTAGGCGTTAAGCGATGCCAAGCGATGCACCAGCCCCAAGTCCTGCAAAAAATCCAATGCACGATACACCGTCGGCGGCTGCGCCGAACGGCCCTCAGTTCGCAATTGATCGAGGATCTGATAAGCCCCTAGCGGACGGTGGCTCTGCCAAATCAGCTCCAATACTCTGGCCCGCTGTTCCGTAAAACGCGCACCCCGACGCCGACACACCGACCGCGCATCTGCCAGCGCCTGATCCACGCAATGATCGTGGTTATGCCCTGGCGAGGGAAAAGCAGCGGATATTTCGGACATGGGTTCAGTGCATCGCAATTAAATATGTTACATTATAACATATCATTTAATTCGTGTTGCTTGTCTTATGCACATTCGCACCTACCTTCCCTCTATAGTGATGGGACTCGTTAGCCTACTCACGACCGCAGCAACCGCGGCAACCACCGTGGTCAGCAATGCGGCCGTGCATAACCTGATCTCGGAGCTCACGCGGACCGATCCATCGCAACCCGCGCTGCTCATCCCCGCGAGCGCAGATCAACACCACTTCGCCCTAAAACCATCGCAACGCCGTCTGCTCGACAAGGCACAACTCGTACTCTGGCTTGGCGCGGAAAACGAACCGGCGCTCGCTCGCATAGCAACCCAATTGCCCCCACGCACGCGCATGGTTAATCTGCTCGACT
>DTRM01000100.1 GCA_012965975.1 Chromatiaceae bacterium
GCCACTGTTACGTTGACGCCAAGCGCTGATCTTCTCGGCATCGGTGATGTGTTTTCGGTGACCGTTAGTGTTTCTGATTTTCCAGAGACCGCTGGCGTAACCTCACGAGTTTTGTTTGATGAGACCGTCGTCCATTTCACCGGAATGCGGTTAGCTGTTGGTAGTCCGCTTGATTTTATTCTCCCTCCGTTCGGCGATGGAAATACTTCGGGCATCACGGATTTGTTTACCGTGCTGGCACCATTTAGTGGCGCGTTACCCAGCGGGAATTTTGATGCATTCATCATCGACTTCATAACCGTCGCTGGAGGCGAAACTGAGATCGCACTGCTTGGCGATCCATTGGGTTGGGTTCAACTCGACTTTACCTACGTTCCAGACCTTATCTCTATAAATGCCAATGTTGCCGTTAGCGATGTGCCAGTACCCGCCGCCGCCTGGTTGTTCGGCTCAGGTCTGATCGGTCTAGTCGGAATGGCTCGTCGTAAGACAGCCTAGTGACAACGAAGATACTTTCTTCGGAATGACTTTAGATTTGTTGTGGGATCGATGTCGGGCCAAGCGCCAGCGTCGATCCGCCTCAATCTTTTAGTTTGTTCAGATACACCTCACCGCTACCTCAGTAGCCATTCGCTGCACTACAAATCCAGACTGATCCCGAGATGAAAGCCCTCTTGCAGATCAGCGTCCCCACTGTCTTTATGATCCACTGAAATCGATTGCCAACCCAGATAGGCATCGGCATTCGGCAGCACTTCGTACTCCGCCCGGATGCGCAGTTCCATATAGCTATCGGCATCACCAAACGAGGTAATGCTTGGCGCGTAATACAGACCGGCACCAATCCCAATGCGATCCGCAACGCCGGCGCGTACCTGACCGCCGATACCAATCGCGGTAAACGTGTCATCACCCGGGCTGGAGTAGATACCTCGTACTCCAAGTTTGAGTTCCATCTCTGAGTACTCGGTCCAATTGCTCCCCGACACATGCAGGCCACCACTAAAAATATTCTCGGCGTCGTTGGCTTCCTCGCTGTATTGCCAACCCACATCAAATTCTACGCCGGTATCGAGCGCCGACGCGGGGAGGGTGTAGCGCACACCCAATGTGTCGTTGCTAAGGTTTAGATCGAGATTGTCGGCGTGCAAACTAGGGGACAACGATACCGCAGCGATCAGAAACAGTGATTTTTGATTTGAGTACATGGCGTTTATCCGTTTAATCGTGATGGGGTGAAAATTTCAAATCCCGGGGATACCGATGGGTCCGGGAAGATCCGGGATCATACAGCCGCTGAGCGACAGACTCAAAAGCAGTAACGCGATCCAGAAGAAAGTCGTTTTAAGCATGATTTATTCTGCTCCTTCCGAGCGGTCAGTGTGATTTGAACCCGATCCTACCCAAAGAACGGTGGCCCCTGCAACCGCTGTCGGTATCACCACAAAATTTAGTAACGGGATCATGGTCAGTGCCAGCGTCAGTCCGCCGAAGCCAAGACTCTGCAATCGATGCTGCCGTAGATGATCGCGTTGCGCCGCAAAACCGATGCCATGGTTGCCCATTGGATAGTCCATGTATTCAATACTCATGAACCAGGCACCAAACAAGAACCAGGTGAAGGGGGCGATGACATTGATCCCGGGAATGATGAACAAGCTCAGCAGCGGAATCGCGCGCAGTAAAAAATACAGGATCTTGCGCAGTTCTGATGCGATCAGTGCCGGCGTAGCGCGCAGCGTCTGTCCCAGCGAACCGGATTTGATGGCCTGACCGGTGAGCAGTTGTTCGACACGTAGCGAGAGGATGGCATTGAAGGGCGCGGCGACGATATTCGCGAGCAACATGACTGCAACGAAGGCGATTAACAGGGTCGCCACGTACAGCACCGGAATCAACAGCCAACTCAGCCACGCTAGCCAACTCGGTAGCAGCCACGCCACCAGCTCGGCAACCTGGCTCAACGCGAGCCAGCTGATGAACGCAAACAACACGATGTTGATCAACATCGGTATCAGTACGTAGCGCCTTAGTTCAGGCCGCCGAATCAGGCTGAAACCTTGAATCAAGGCCGCTGGGCCAGATATCACCGTGGTGTTCATACACAGGCGCTCGAGTTGTGATCGCGCGGACAACGACGGGCCAGTAATGCCGCGCCATACGCGGCGTCGCTTATCGGCGCGCGGCAAACCGGACGGCCAATAATCTGTTGACGTATCGCCTGCCACGCGGCATTGACGCTGCCACCGCCGCTGGTGGTGATCGAGGTTACCTTAATGCCGCACAGCGTTTCCAGTAAGCGATAGGCCTCGGCCTCAATCTGTGCCATGCCCTCTAAAAGCGCTTGAAAGAACCTGATGTCATCCCCCGGTCGGGGGCTTGTGCACGCTGCCCACGCTGGGTCGGCGTGGGGAAAGCGTTCACCGTCCCGAACCAATGGGTAGTAGTTCAAACCGGTCGGCTGCTGCGGATTTAATCGTTCAGTCATTTGATTGATAGCGGACTGGCTAAAAAAATGTCTGAGTACCGCGCCACCGCTATTGGATGCGCCACCCACTAGCCACAGGTCATCAATCCGATGGCTGTAGACACCGTATTCCACGGAAAAAATCGGAGTTTCAGAGAGCACCTTCATGGTCATGGTGCTGCCAAGGCAAGTGACGGCTTGCCCGGGGCAATCGATTTGGGTCGCGATGGCTGCAGCGGTGCTATCGGTCGTTCCGCACACGATGGAGACCGTAGAGGCCACGCCGATGCATTCAGCAATCACAGGGGAGATGTCTGCCATCAAGGTGCCTGCCGGTCGCACCTCGGGCAACAGTGCACGGAGATCATTGAATACGGCTGATTCAGGCCAACGGCGTGCTGCTGCGTCGTAACCCATTTTCAGGCAGTTATTTTCATCTGCAATCCCAAACTGCCCCGTCAGTCGCGCAGCGATCCAGTCGGCTTGATGCAGGGCGTATCGCGCGGTGGGGTGCTGCGCGCGCAGATACAGGAGTTTAGGCAGGCTTGCGCTGGGGCCCAGCCAACCCAAATCGGGGTCGGATTGGGCAACCTGTTGCGCTTCGTCAATGGCACGCGCGTCGTGGTACATCAGTGCGGGGCCGAGCAGTTCACCTTGCCCATTTATGACCAACACAGTCCCGGATGTGCCATCCACGCACATCGCGCTAACCTGCGTCGCATCACAGTGCAGAAATAGATCCGACAGTGTGATGAGTAGTGCGTCCCACCACAGCGTCGGTTCCTGGGTATAACCACTGCCGTCGAACGCCGGGGGGTCAATGGGACTGGCCGCCGAGGCGACGATTTCGCGAGCCGGGTTAATGGCGATGGCGCGACACCCCGAGGTGCCAAAGTCGATACCGATAAAGATCGGGGTGGGTGGGCTCAGGGCAGGGTCACCGGTTCAGGCGCGGTCCAATGCGGATCGCGGTGTTCGGCAACAACGGTGGTATAGATCCCGCCGCGGACGTTGAACTCGCCGGTCAGGCGCATGAACTTCGGCGCACAGGCCTGCACCAAATCACCGAGAATTTGATTGGTCACCGCCTCATGAAAGGCGCCTTCGTCGCGAAACGACCAGAAATACAATTTCAGCGACTTCAGTTCCACACATTCGGTCGCCGGTACATACTCGATCTGGAAGGTGGCAAAGTCCGGCTGGCCGGTTTTAGGGCACAGACAGGTGAATTCCGGGACCTCGATACGAATGGTGTAATCCCGTTCTGGATTGGGATTCTCAAACGTTTCCAAGTCTTTAGACGGCTTCGTTGACATGATGTGCAAGATACTAGATTAGCAACCAATAATACAGGGCGATATGTGTGAGCAGAGGGGGAAAAAATCAGGTAGAAAAACACCATAAAAAAACCTCAAAAAAGACCGCGATTTTGACTTGTATCTTGCGCGCTTTCTCTTTAGTCTGAATCTCCATGCGGTTGACCAAGATAAAGCTGGCTGGTTTCAAGTCGTTCGTCGACCCTACTACCGTTCCCTTCCCCAGTAACCTCACCGGTATCATCGGCCCCAATGGCTGTGGCAAGTCCAATGTCATCGATGCGGTGCGCTGGGTCATGGGTGAAAGCTCGGCCAAGCACCTGCGTGGCGAGAGCATGGCCGATGTGATTTTCAGCGGTTCTTCCGGTCGCAAGCCCGTCGCGACCGCGTCGGTTGATCTGATATTCGATAACAGTGATGGCAAGGTCGGTGGGGAATATGCCGGTTACAACGAAATCAACGTGCGCCGGCAGGTGACACGCGATGGCCAATCCAGTTACTTTCTGAATAACACCCGTTGCCGACGTCGCGATATTACCGGGATTTTTCTTGGCACCGGTCTGGGGCCACGCAGCTATTCCATCATCGAACAGGGCACGATCTCGCGCTTGATCGAGGCCAAGCCCGAAGAACTGCGTGTGTTCATCGAAGAGGCCGCAGGTATTTCCAAATACAAGGAGCGTCGACGCGAGACCGAGAATCGGATGCGTCACACACGCGACAATCTCGAGCGCCTCGATGACTTGCGCGATGAAGTCGAAAAACAGGTCGAAAAGTTACAACGGCAGGCGAAAAACGCAGAGCGCTATCGTGAGTTTAAAGACGCGGAGCGCAAGTTGCATGCCGATCTGCTGGCCCTGCGTTGGTCTGGTCAGAATCAGGCCTTAAGTAGCAAGGATCGCGATATAGCAGAGGCGGAAAATCGCTATCAGGAATCGGTTGCACAACAACGCTCAATCGAGTCCCAGATTGAGGTCTTGCGCGAGCAGCAGACGCACGGCAACGACCAGCTTAACGAAGTGCAAGGGCGTTACTATGGCGTTGGCGCGGATATTTCCCGTCTTGACCAAGGCATCGAACATGCGCGCGAGTCGCGCACACAGATGCAACGGGATCTGGCGGAAGTGGTCGAGAACTGGCAACAACTCGAGGCGCACCTGAGCAATGACAAACGTCAGCTCGACGAATTACAGGCGTCGTTAGAGTCGGACGAACCGGTGTTGATTGCGACACGTGAAACCGAACAGGGTACGCGTGACAAACTCGTGGAGGCCGAACAGGCCATGCAGACCTGGCAAGGTGAGTGGGACACCTTCAATAGTACCAGCGCGAACCTGAGCCAGTCAGTCGAGATCAACCGCACCCGGATTACTCATCTCGATGAGCATTTATTGCGTCTCGGTCAGCGCACAGAACGTGCGGTCCAGGATATGGCTCGGTTGGTGGATCCCGAACTGGATCAGCAGATCACGACATTAGAAACGGTGATTTCGGGTCTTGAAGGCCGCAGCATCGGAGCGCAGGACGAGCTTAAGCAGGTGATGGAACGGGTTATAACAATTAGAAATGACCTTAATAAAGCATCGGAATCACTTGATTCTAATCGACATAATTTACAGACGGCGCATGGACGTCAGGTCTCTCTGGAGGCGTTGCAACAAGCCGCGCTTGGGCAGGACGGGGGTGCCGCTGGTAGTTGGATCGCTGATCAAGGCATTGCGGATGTTCGCCGATTCGCCCAAGCTCTGGACGTTAAGCCGGGCTGGGAGGTCGCGCTCGAGGGGGTACTCGGGATCCTACTTGAGGCGGTCTGTGTTGATGATTTTGCACTGAGCGCACGACACCTTGGTTCACTGAAATCTGGATCAGTCGCGTTGATCGATATTCACCAAAGTGCCTCCGCATCGACCTCATCGCGATCAAATAGGACCTTGTTGTCCAAGATCAATACACCGTGGTCGGTCGACGGTCTACTCGCTGGAATCTTTGTCGCTGACTCGCTCGACGAGGCGTTGGCGCAACGCTCTGATCTCGCCGCTCACGAGTCCATCGTGACCCGTAACGGTGAGTGGATTGGCAGCAACTGGGCGCGAGTCAATCGCGAGGAGGATGCGCGTTCGGGCGTGCTTGCCCGCGAGCAGGAACTGCGTGATCTGAATATCACCGTTGAACAGTCCGAGGGGCTGGTTCGCGATGCTGAGCAAACTCACAACGCTTTACAGGCTCGGCTTCAGGAACTGGAAGCGTCGCGGGAACAGCAGCAGGCCACGATTGATCGTATGCATCGTGAACTTAGCGAGGCACGCGCGGAGTATGCGGGTAAGTGCGCGCGCCGGGATCAAATGGTGGCGCGTCGACAAGAGTTGACGCAGGAAGTGGAAGAACTCCGCGCTGCGCTGGATAAAGATCAAACCGAATTAACAAGTGCGCGCTCGCAGTTGGAACAGAGCCTGGGGGAAATGGAGGTTCTGACTCAAGAACGGTCTCAGCGCCAGGACGGCAAGGAGGCGTTGCGACAGACGCTGGAGCAAAGCAGAGAGCAAGCCCGTTCTCTGGGTGCCAGAGTACATGAGTTGGCACTGCGCGTAGAGGCTGCCCGCAGCTCTCGGTTGTCGACGCAACGGGCGTTGGAACGTATGCAGGAACAGCAGGCGCGGTTGGAGACCCGGCGCGCCGACATGGAACAGGGTATAGAGCAGGGCGATGCACCGTTGCAGGCGTTGGAGGCGGAACGCGCAGGATTTCTTGAACAGCGTCTGCTGGTCGAAAAAGAACTCGCCGGCGTACGTGACCGAGTCGAGGATCTTGCCCAGCAGTTGCGTTCTGGTGAGTCTAAAAGACATCAGTCGGAAGAGGCGGTGAACACCACCCGCACCGTGCTCGAACAGGGACGACTCTCACGTCAGGAGACTCAGGTTCGTCTGAGTACCATTGAAGAGCAGATTGGCGAAATCGGATTTGAGCCACAGGCATTGCTTGAGGCCATCGATGATGAGGTGACCGAGGCCAGTTGCGCCAGTGAACTGGAGGCTTATGGTCGCCGGATTCAGCGATTGGGTGCGATCAATCTTGCCGCCATCGATGAGTTCAAAGAAGAGTCCGAGCGTCTCGAATATCTTCAGTTACAACACGCTGACTTGCAGAAGTCGCTAGAAACCCTTGAAGATGCGATCGGCAAAATCGACAGGGAAACCCGCAGCCGCTTCAAAGACACCTTCGACAAGGTCAATGAAGGCATTAAAGAGAAGTTCCCACGTCTGTTCGGGGGCGGCCACGCGTATCTTGAGTTGACTGGTGAGGACATGCTCGACTCGGGGGTGACGGTAATGGCCCGACCGCCGGGCAAAAAGAACAGCTCGATTCATCTGCTGTCAGGTGGTGAAAAGGCGTTGACTGCAGTCTCTCTGATCTTTTCGATCTTTGATCTCAATCCAGCCCCATTTTGCATGCTCGATGAGGTCGATGCGCCGCTGGATGATGCCAATGTGGGCCGCTTTTGTGCGCTGGTCAAAGAGATGTCGGACCGCGTCCAGTTTATCGTGATCACGCATAACAAGGTCACCATGGAAATGGCAAACCACCTTAGTGGTGTTACCATGCATGAACCGGGTGTCTCACGTTTGGTATCGGTTGATGTTGAGCAAGCGACTCAGATGGTCGCGAGTTAAACGCAGGTTCCAGAGGATTTTAATAATCGAATCAGATCTACTTCGAGTAGCATTATTGGTGGGTGGTCTGGCATTGATCGCAGGGGTATACCTATGGGGCTGGCTGAGAACCCGGGATTCGCGTGGTGCGCGATTGCGCGGCCTGCGCCCACGACGCGGAATCCGCTCAGGATTGGCCGGAGAAGGCGAATCGTTTGACGCAGTCGAAGAAGAATTATCCGGGTTGAATGAGCTGATTTCAGAACACAGGCAGGATGCCGCAGCGGGGACCCTCGGTGGCCATGATGCCGCAGACGTGCTGATGCGTGATGCAACGGAGGGTAGCGCTTACACTAAACGATCTATTCATCCGGTCGCCGAAGATAAACTCATCGTATTGTCCGTTGTCGCACATGAAGGTACCTCATTTAAAGGCCCGGACATTTTAACCGCCGCCAAAACTGCACGCCTGGAGTTTGGCGACCAGGGTATTTTCCACCACCCGTCGAAAAAGCGCCAAACGGAGCCGATGTTTAGCATGGCCAGTATGGTTGAACCTGGCGTGTTTGATATGAATCATATCGATCAATTTTCCACGCCGGGGCTGACGCTGTTTATGGCGCTTCCCGGCGCCAGCGATGATCTCGATCGGTTTTCCGATATGTTGGGATCCGCAGAACAGATGGCCGCGTCGCTCGACGGTGAATTGAGGGACCAAGCGCACAGTGCACTGAGTCGACAGACCATTGATCACATACGTGAGGAAATCGTCGATCACGGTCGTCGCATGCGCGTCATGCATTAGGACTCTCGCATGACGGCACCTGTAGACATACGGTCTCGCGCCGCCGAACTGCGCGATGAGATAAACCGCCACAACCACCTCTACTACACCCTCGATGACCCGCAACTTCCTGATGCGGAGTACGATCGTTTGCTGCGTGAATTACAGGTTCTGGAACACGATCATCCTGATCTGGTTGCGGTTGACTCACCGACGCAACGCGTGGGCGCCGCTCCGCTCAGCGAATTTGCCAGTGTCGTGCATACCGTACCGATGTTGTCGCTGGGCAATGCTCTGGATGATACCGAATTTGAGGACTTTGACCGACGCATGCGCGAGGCGCTGGAGTTTGACGCGGTAGTCTATTTTGCGGAACCCAAACTCGATGGTTTGGCCGTCAGTCTTCGCTATGAGCAGGGGATTCTGGTGCAGGCGGCGACCCGCGGTGATGGTGCCCGTGGTGAAGACGTGACGCATAACATTCGAACCATTGGCAGTATTCCACTCAAGTTATTTGGTGATTCACCCCCTGATGTCCTCGAAGTACGAGGTGAGGTATTCATGCCGCGATCCGGTTTTAGCAAAATGAATCAGGGGCTGATGGACAACAATGAAAAAGTGTTTGCGAATCCTCGCAATGCGGCAGCCGGTTCGCTACGCCAACTCGACCCCCGGGTCACAGCGAAACGACCGCTGGCCTTTTATTGTTATGGTATCGGTGCAGCGGATGATGATTGGTTGCCGGCGTCGCACAGTGCGTCGTTACGATGGCTGGGGGATCTCGGCCTGCCGGTGAATCAACTGGCGGAGTCAGTGACCGGATTGGCCGCATGCGCACAGTATTACACCAAGCTAGCCGCGCTTCGTGCGGAATTGAACTATGAAATTGATGGCATCGTATTCAAGATAGATGACTTCAGCGCGCAGAGGGTCCTTGGCTTCGTGTCACGCGCCCCGCGCTGGGCGATCGCGCGGAAGTTTCCGGCCGAAGAAGCGATCACCTGCGTTGTCGAAATCGACGTTCAGGTCGGTCGCACCGGCGCCATCACCCCGGTCGCGCGGTTGCAACCCGTTGTCGTCGGCGGTGTAACGGTAACTAATGCCACCTTGCATAACATCGATGAAGTGCTGCGCAAGGATGTGCGCGTGGGAGACACGGTAGTCGTTCGTCGTGCCGGTGATGTGATTCCAGAGGTGGTTCGGGTACTGGTTGATCGACGCGTGGTCGACGCCCCTGTATTTAGCATGCCCGTGCGGTGTCCTGCCTGCGACTCTGCCTTGGTCAGGGCGGAGGATGAGGCCGTTGTGCGCTGCAGCGGGGGTTTGATCTGTCCGGCCCAACGCAAGGAGCAGATCCTTCATTTTGCGTCACGCAAGGCGATGGATATTGAGGGGCTGGGTGACAAGTTGATCGAACAACTGATTGATCGCGAGCTGATAGCCAACGTCGCCGACCTTTATCAACTGACTGTTGAGAAAATTTCGGTTCTGGAACGGATGGGCGACAAATCGGCAGAGAATTTGGTCGCGGCGCTAGCGGCCAGTCGTGCCACAACGCTGGATCGTTTTTTGTACGCACTCGGCATACGAGAGGTGGGGGAGGCGACCGCGCGCTCCCTAGCCAACTATTTTGGTTCGCTTGAGGCGGTTAGAAGCGCTGATCTTGAGTCGTTGCAGGAAGTGGGCGATGTCGGACCGGTGGTCGCAGACAATGTCGTCGCGTTTTTTGCTGAGGCGCATAATCTTGAGGTCCTTGATCGACTACGTCTGGCCAAAGTGACTTGGCCTGATATTACTGTGATTCATTCCACGACCCAGCCACTGATTGATAAAATATTTGTACTCACTGGCAC
>DTRM01000101.1 GCA_012965975.1 Chromatiaceae bacterium
TCGTTGAGCAACACCATAGCGCTAATCATTCCGCCCAGAGGTACGAGCGGTAACTGTGCGTCCATCCATGTCTCAGCGATCCAGATCGCCCCAAGCTCTCCCGCGATGATGAAATTTCGCAGGACAAACAACCGCTTTAGATTTTGATCCACCGACTCGGGTGCAGAGGATACGTCGCGGGAACTCATGGTTCTTAGTATATCAGCTCGTCTACGCATCAGGGTGCGACATTATGCCACATTCCGTAACGTCGAACGGGCGACTAAACTCTTCTGTAATTCGTCGCAAAGCGTCAAAACCATGGGTATTGACACGTGCTGGGTATTGTAGATTTACCAAAACAAGGACAAGCGTTATGTGTAGTAAAAAATTATTGCCTGCCGCAATACTGATAGCGATATCAGCGGTAGTACAGGCCGAAGATCGTCATCATGAAGGACATGCTGGCCACGAGGATCACAGCCGTCACTTTGCTCACCATGCGCACGAGCCCGGTGAATGGATGCTGTCGTATCGCGCGATGACGATGGCCATGGAGGGTAACCGCGATGGCACCAGCGATGTGAGTGATGCGGACGTACTGGTCGATTTTATGGTCGCACCGCAGAACATGGACATGACCATGCACATGATTGGCGCGATGGTCGGTGTCACCCATGACATATCTGTAATGGTTATGGTGCCCTATCTGAATATCAGCATGGATCATATAACTCGGGCGGGTGAGCAATTCACCACGGATGCCAGTGGTATTGGTGATATGAAGGTAATCGGAAAGTACCTCATGGTCGACACCCAAGATAAGCAGATATTTTTGTCTGCGGGTTTGAGCGTTCCGACTGGCGATACCGAGGTTATGGACACTACCCCAATGGGTGAGGTGCGTCTGCCATACCCAATGCGATTGGGTTCTGGAACGTACGATCTGATCCTGGCCACATCCGCTCAATATGCACTGGATAACGGCGCCTGGGGCGTTGATGGCGAAGCGATGATCCGCACAGGTAGTAATAACGGTTACACCTTGGGCGATCGTTACAAATTAGGTGGGTGGTACACCCGAGGCATCGCGCCCGAATGGAGCGTAACCGGTCGTCTCTCAGGGGAGACATGGAAAGATATTGAGGGCGCCGATCCAGCGATTGCACACATGGTTGCCATGGTGCCATCGGCTGATCCATCGCTCCGTGGCGGACGCCAGATTAACGCGTCCCTCGACCTCAACTTTGAACCTGCGGGATCTGAGCATGAGTTTTCCATTGAACTGGGCACACCGGTTTATCAGAAGCTCGATGGGCCTCAACTCGCAACGGATTGGGTTGCTTCGATCGGCTGGCGAGCAACCATTAACTGATTTATAAACCCATTGTCTTGGTATTGGCCGGGGTTCCGTGTTGGGACCCCGGCCAATCCGACAACTGCCTATGGCTACCTAATCTTCACCCATATATAACCGCTTTTCATGCCTTTCCGGGCGTTTGTCTGAAAATTTTACACTTTAGTCACACGGGTAATAGCCTAATGGTCTACCTCCGCAACCTACTGATATAATTTATAATTACTCGGATAAATCGGTATCCACATATTAACGATCGCTAATCTCGGGGGGGTTTGCATGAAATCACGCCCTCAGGATGTCAGGAACTTTAACAATTTCGATTGATTGCAATATAATTAATTGCTTATTATTTGTTTATTACCTTTATTTTTCAATTAGTTATATGGTCGCTTTCTATTGGCACATATCTTGCTTTATATCTAGACGTACAGGTAAGAACCGAATCGTACGGGAAGCACGACTAGGATCAAGCTGTATCTTTTGGAGAAAGTAAACTTAATAAGAGAGGCAAGTTATGAACTTTAATAAAACCACTATTGCTAGCGCGACTACTGCCGCACTGAGCATGATGGCCGCAGGCAATGCACAAGCATTGAACTTCGGCGAATTTTGGGCTGCTGACCAAATTAACGGTCTAATGCATATTTGGCAACAGGATGCTCTGAACGCGCCTGGCCCTGCAGCAAAGGAAGTTGTTCATTTTCAGAATCGTACGGGTTCTGCTGATGGCGGGATGCACACAAGTGCTCGTTTGCACATCCTTGGTTTCTCAAACGCTTCTGGTCTGGATCCTTCTAGCCGCGTTGTAGCTACCTACCTTGACGGTTGGGCTGAAATCTGGAACACCGCGACTCACGACAAGATCGCTGATCTGGAAGCCAGTACCAACAGCACTTACGCCGCAGCAGGCATGGCCCCTCCTGATAAGGGAAACACCATCCACGCTTGTGGTCACAATCCCACAAACAACCTGATCGCTTGTGCGTCTATCTTCAACGGCGACGTAACTCTGTTCAGCTCGGATGTTTCTACTGATACCTACACCCGTATTGGCATCAGCCGTCTCGCTGACATTCCGGTGTCTCCTGGTCTGGCTCCACTACTAAAGGCGCAGGTTCAGGGTCATCTGGATACCATGTATGCTCTCGATGCTAACCCTAACAACATCTGTAACCAGTTCGATACATCCGGCACACTCTTGTATGTTGCTGCACAGACCGGTACTACTACTGGTGGCGTTATCGTTCTTGACGTTAGCAACCCTGCTAATCCTACCATCCTTGATGCCTATGCTGACGTTATGGCTGCTGGCTGTGGTCTGGTTAACCATCCTGGTGGCACGCATCTTTGGATTACCCAAGGCTTCAACAAGCACGGCGATCCTGAAGAGATGACAATGTGGAATTACGCTGCCGCTGGTATCGCCAACGGTCCTTCTAATCGTGTTGCTTTTGCTACTGATGACAGCCAACCTGTCTACGGCGGTGATGCTCATGGTGCACAGTTCGCTGGTTTGGGTAACAACTTCATGTGGCAGACAATGCGTATTGATGACAACATCCAAGTTCTATCTGCGTGGAACAGTGACACTTCTGCACTGGTCAACGAAATTGAATTGGAACGTCCTGGACGCTTAAACGTCCAGCCTGATGTTATCGATCGTTCACAGTTCGGTAATCGCATGTACCACACGACTCGTGGCCCAGTTCCAACCTCTGCTATCGGTAGCACCGCTATAGGCGCGGCCAACAAGTACAACTTCGCCTCTCGTAGTGGGTCGCAGGGCGTTGATGTTCTTGCTACATTCTTCGGTTACGGCGGCAGATACGTTAAGACTGAGGTAATGCTAGGTCTTGGTACTAACTACCTTTGCCCAGCTGCAAACTACCCAGACTCGGAGTATGACGTACTTTGTGAGCTAGGTGATGCTGGTGCGGTTCCAGTTGATAACGCTGATCCACATGGCGGCAAGTCAATTAACTATCTCACAGGCTTCTAAAGTCCGTTTGATTAGTTAAGACCAAATCTAACTAGTTTCTTAGTTTGATTGAGAAAGGCCGGGGAAACCCGGCCTTTTTTTATGTCTGGAAGAAATCACTGGTAGGAGCGGGCTGGTTTAGCGCTTCGGTGCGTTCACCATCGTAAAGCCCCAATACTGCCATGCTGGCAGGCCACCTCGATACCAGCGAATTTTCTCGGCGGGATAGCCGACCGCCAGCAACAAATTAATCGCCGTTGGCGAGATCCGGCTGATAGGTCCATTTGACCAAAGGATCAAATCCTTCGCGTTGGTAAAATCCCAGTCTTTTCCTAGCAAGCTTGTATCCACCAGACCCCAGTCTTCCAACATTCTGGTGATACTGGAAACCTCGCCCCGATGAACGGCGCCAAAACCTTCCAACATCGTGACAAACTCTTTATCCCACGGATCCTTCTGGAAAACCGTCACGGGAATATTGACTGAACCCGGTATCGTCGCCATTCGATATTCTCTATCCCCTCGCACATCGATCAGCACACCCTGGCTCTTGCGCATCTTGCCGATCATAAAATTAATTATCTCGAGCTCTCCAACCGTTTTTACTGCACTATCAAGCTCCAGTGGCAACAAACAAAAGGGGGGACAGGCTTCAGAGTTGATCGCCAGAGTACTGCGAATACCCTGTGCCGCTTTAAAAGAGGTTTCAATACTGCGCTCTATTTTCATCGAACGGCCTTGGTGCACCACAAAGACATACGGCATATCAGGTGCAATAGGGGCAATCCGAATTCCACCACCGGGATCGGCACTACACAGACTCGGTGACAAGGATAATCCAAGCATTAGCGCAGAAATCCAGGCACTGTGCGAAAAATAACGTAAGCAATTTTTATTCACGAAAAATCTCCTGATTGGGTCTGGAGTGTGTAATTGATCCAACTACTGAGTGGATGCTTGCGAGAGAGGCTGCTCTGGCGCACGCAACCATTTTGGATCAACGGTTAAGTCACTGTCCAACGCATGCAGGAAATCGATCATTTGCTGAAGCTGGTGCGGTTCAAACTCCAATTTGGTCAACATAGTATGTCCAAATAAGGGTACAGGCGCATCGTTATAGTGTTCCATGACGGCATCGAGATCTGCAAGCTGCCCGGCATGCATATAAGGGGCGGTCTTGGTTACATTGCGTAATCCCGGGACTTTAAAACTACCCGTCAGATCATCACCTGAGCGCTTAACGAATCTAAGCTCCGCACACTGTAACGGCTCGGCATCGCTGTACTCGCTGAGACAGTTAAACTCGCTCTTTACCACCTGATGCGCGCCGATTGATCGACCAAAATCAAATGGCTTGCCTTTCAGATGCGGAGTGCCGACATTGTGAAAACTATCGTTACTCAGGAGAGGACCGTTGTGACATTCGATGCAACGCCCGTCACCAATAAACAGGCGTAAACCCGCCACCTCATCACGCGACAAAATCGATGAGGGTCGATTATCTCCATCCTGAATCTCTTTCGCGTACTGATCGAATCTGGAAGGAGCTGACTGCATCAGCCGTTCATAGGCGGCAATGCTCTTGCCAATATTCGAATAAATCCGGGAGACAACCGTACGATCAGCATCACTCATTGCATCCCATGCTGCGGCCACCTCAGGGTTAGCTTTTGCATCAACAGGACCCGCACGGGCTGGAAATCTGGCATCGTCGGACAAATCAGGAAACACCCCAAACAAAGCTTCATATTGCTGTCGATAATCAGAATCCGTGGCGATCAAATGCGCATATTGCATCCGCGATCCGCCGTGCTCAGCCGTGCTCTCCATGGGTCCGAGTGCTTGCGCCCATTGCCCGTCAGCCCGCCCATCCCAAAAGATAAAGGGATGAAACGATGTCCCAACAATAGACGGCGAGCTTCTCCCGGTGATACCCATACCGGTCGCCAAGGCTGCGCCATCGGTAAAATGCTTACTGGGCTGATGACAAGTTGCACAGGCTACCTGCCCATTTCCGCTAAATCGTGTATCGAAAAATAGCTGGTGACCAAATCTAATCGCATCCGGGTTATCGGCTACGGCATTACTGGGATCAGGCCCTAGAGGAGGAAGATTACCCAACCACAACGATGAGATGGTTAGTGCTTCCAGCGGCGTCCAGCCAGGTGCCGGGAATCGGGTCGACTCAATCCACTGCCACACACCAAAAGCCAGAAGACCCGCAAATATCGACGTGGCAAACGAGAGAAGGACCTTGCGAATCATCGATCTTTACTCAACAAACTGGGTTACAGGTCAATATCAAAGGCAACGGCGTCCGTCTGACTATCGACCGTAACATCCAACAACAATATCCAGGGACCACGCATGCTGAACTTAACGCCGTCAATCAGATAGACACCCTCATCAGAGACCGATGTCACCTGAGGATTGGTTGGAAAACCGTGATTATGAATGGGCATTCCTCCGCTAACCAATATCTTGGCATCCTTGATCGGAGCACCCTCTGGCGTCTTGATGGTTGCGCTCCAGGCATGCATTTTCCCCAATGTCAGCGGCTTCATCTGACTCTCTATCGATACCTCATACAGCCCGTCATTACTGAATCGCGTCTGCTTGGTCTGCCGCTGCTCAGTCGACTCTGCAAAACCGGAACTCGCCATCGCCAGCATCAAGAAACTCACTATTAATCGCCCAAGGCTTTTCATCATAATTCACCCAATATATTGTAAAATAAGGAATAACAGTTCCATACAATGATGGTTCTGCTAGACTATGCTTAGTCCATCGGCCGCGTACAGCCACACTTTAAGCCGCGTAGTATATCCCTAACGATAGATAAAGCTTCCTCAACTATGACCGATAAATAAATCAATCGTTCCCAAATTCCCGAGCATCTAATCCATGGCCAACAATACCGCACAAACTCAACTGTATTCGAATATCGTTCCGCTGACTCGCGAAACGCATGGTCAGCTATATATCGAGCGAGTAGGCAACTTCTCGTATACCAAAGAGATCAACTCCGTATACGTCTTCTGCATGGAATTCATGCGCGTAGCCAAAGAATATCCGATCGTTTTTTCGATGAAGACGGATGAAATCTTTCCGGTAGCCCTACTGAGTCTACAGAATGGAAAAAATGAGTTTCTCGACAACAAAGGCAACTGGAAAGGTGAGTACGTACCCTGCTACGTGCGTCGGTATCCATTCATGCTGGCCAAACATGGAGATGAGGGACAATTCGTTGTGTCCATTGATAACGACTATGCCGGACTTAACGAAAATGGCCGCGGCATACCTCTATATGGAACGGTCGATGATGGACCGATGTTGACCGAAGTCAAAGACTTCTGTCGCAAGTTTCAGACCCATATAGACCGCACTACCGATTTCTGCAAAAAGATGCAGGAACTTGATCTATTGGTGCCGCTGCAGACAATCGAGCCAGAAATCGCCAGACAGGTTGATTTTGAGGGTTTGGCCATTGTGGAAAGGCATCGAATCTGGGATCTCGAAGACGACCAGCTTCTCGATCTAATGAAAAGCGATACGATGGAACTACTCTACATGCATCTGTTCTCGTGCGGACTGCTGCATACCTTCAAAGAACGATATATCGTCAAACGATAGTCGCCGCCCCGATCAAGCCGACTTCTTCAGTGCCACAACCAGCCCACTAACCGGCTCTCCACCTTCCTTGCGGTAGCTAGAATCGTCGCAATCGACGATAGTCAGGCCGCGGCGTTGAGCGAGCATGGAGATATATTCCTTGGTGTGTGAGTAGCGTGCCTTGCTGGAAAGCCTGTAGTCTTCATCGCCGCTGTGGGCCTCAACTGTAAACAAAAACAAGCCATTTTTGCGCAAGGCGCTGGTGACAGCGAGAAATATTGATTCCAAGTCACCGATATAGGGAAACACATCCGCTGACACAACAATATCGGTATCGTTATGGTGCCTCACCAATGCCGCCAATAATTCATTGGTCTCAAGTTCATCGTAAACACCCCTACCTCTTGCTTCTTCAAGCATCCGTGGTGATATATCGATCCCTTTCATGTTACGCGCAAACTTCTTAAACTCGAGGCCAACCAGACCTGTGCCACAACCCAGATCAATAACATCAAACCCATTACCCACACTCTCACCAAGTTGCGTCTCAGCCATCTTTAATAACTGCTGAGGCGCGTCGTAGCCAACCTGATTTAGCGAGTCATCAAAACTGTCGGCAAAGTCATCAAACAGACGACGAACGTAAGAACCGTCGGGCTTCGCGGGTGCCCCAGTGCCTTCGACAGAGGCCAGCATAAACTCAGCATCATAATTACTCGGGTCTATTGAGAGAACATCCCGGAATGCGGCTGCAGCGCCATCGGTCTGATCCAACATTTGAAAGGCCTTACCAACCAACATTAGAGCTTCAATACAGGTAGGATCGATATCTAGTGCCTTCTTAAGCCGCTCGAGTGCCTCATTGGGCTTAGCGACACTGAGAAGGAGCTTCCCGTAACCAATATAGGCTATCAAAAAACTCGGCTCGGTCTCCAATGCCTTCCGATAACAGGACTCAGCATCCTGAAACTGGCGTGCGGAAGACAAAGCATCCCCCTTTCGAGTAAGAGCCTGCAAGTGAAGTGGGTTTTCCATTAATATCTGGTCGAAAATCTCGATCGCTGCATCGCGACTCCCCATGTCGAGCTGAACCTTGCCCAAATTAAACTTGGCATCAATATCGCCGGGGGAAACGGACAACGCCATCTCAAAACATTTTTTTGCATCGGCTAATTGATTTATCGCAAGGTACGCTGAACCCATAACATTATGGGCATTGGAAGAGTCAGGCTCTAATGATGCCGCCTCTCGAGACAATTCAAGTGACCTCTCCGGCTTCCCTTGGCCGAGGAAACAAATTGCCGCATTGACCCAAATAGTCGAGTTAGTGGGATCAGATTTCATGCCTCGGGCGTAGGTCTGATTTGCTTCATCAAACTTACCCAAATTCATCTGAATATTGCCAAGAAGATTCAAGGCTTTTCCATCCTCAGGCATGACATAAACAAGCTCACACGCCCGGTTCTCGGCAACCGCGGTGCGGCCAGCCCGAAAATCAATCATACTCATAAAATACAAGGCATCAGGATTGGCAGGGGCCGCTTGCAGAACAGAAAGGAGACACGTCTGCGCATCATCCAGTTGTCCTTGCTTAAAGAACTCAACCGCACGGGAGAGATTAACGTCATTCAGAGAAAGTTCAGTCATAGCTATCGCTCATTTTTATCGTAAGTTCCACCATCTGGCAACTTAAGTAATAAAACTATTAAGGAGTTCCCGATGCCAACGTCAGCGCGGTATCTAACAGTTTATTTATTGCTTTATCGGGACGTGCCGCGGCGTATTCAAAAACCGTATCACCCTCGTTATCGCGAAGGGATATATCCGCACCGGCTACGAGCAGCATACGCGTAATATCAAAGTTTGCCCGATTGACCGCAAACATCAACGGCGTTATTCCGTCGTCATTCTGATGATTAAAATCAGCGCCACTCGCCAACAATTTTTGCGCGCTCATATCAGTTGCGCTCTTGATCGACTCGTAGATTGGCGTTTCTCCACGCGCGTTCACCGTATTGACATCGGCGCCCTCAAGCACAAGCAACTCAACCACTTCAGGGCGTTTTGCCGCGGCCGCAAAGAAAATTGCCGTATTTCCGTTCGTTGAGCGGAGACTAATATCAGCACCCTTCTCCAACATCAGCCGAACAATACCAAGATGGCCTTTACGAACGGCATTCATAAACATTGTAATTTCACCATGATATGAAGTGACCGCGTTAACATCGGCATCTCCGATCATTCTTGTAACCAATTCAAATTGATTGCTTTGCAATGCGTGTCGCAAAGGGGTTACCCCGCGGCTATCGGGTTCCGAATACTCTATGCCCTGATCAAGCACATAGATAGCGATGTCATTTTTCAGTGCCTTCAGCGCAAACACAAGCGCTGTTTCGCCGCGAGTATTTGTCACAAACAGATCGGCACCAGAATCCACAAGTTTTTTAACCAAAGACAGATCCCCTTGGACCACCGAATCTAGCAACGGGGTATTTCCAATCAGATCAGACACGTTCACATCGGCGCCCTGTGCAAGCAATCGATCAATACTCTCGATGGCACCTTTTCTGGCCCCATGATGTAACGCGGTCCTACCCTCATCATCAAAAGCATCGATATCGGCATCACCCTGCAATAGTAAATCGACATTCTCAGGCTTTTTATAGTTTGCGGCCAAAATCAGGGCGGTCAAACCGGTATGCGTCCGAGCATTCACATCGGCACCACCCTCAATCAACTTTGCCACCAAGGCTTTATCATCAAGCGACGCCGCATACATCAAGGCATTTTTGTCGCGCTTTTCCAGCGCATGGATATCCGCCCCGACGTTAACCATCATCATCGCCGTCGCCGTATCGCGCATATGCAGGGACCTTAATAGCGGTGTCGCGCCAAAAACATTTGGCGAATCTATGTTAATCCCTCTCTCAATGGCAACGGGCAGCACGTCTGTTTTTCCGGATTCAATCGCATGATGGAGACAGTTACGCTTGGCCGCATCTGTACTATTTATGTCAGCACCACGATCAAGGAGAAAC
>DTRM01000102.1 GCA_012965975.1 Chromatiaceae bacterium
CCTTCATTGTGCTCATGCAGCGCAAACTGGCGCGTGGTAATGCCCAAAGCCTTGAGCAGACGTCCACTGTGTCGCGTATCCTCAGCGGCTATCCACGCCACCGATTCCAGCACCTCAACCGCGCGCCGTGTAATATCCGCAAGATTGCCGATTGGCGTTGCAACGATATACAGACTACCCACACTCATTGACACTCCTAACCCCTAACCAGATACTGTCGCCCATGCTGACCACACACCCCTGCAGACACACAGGCGCGATCATGGCGCTGATCGCAGTGCTATTGAGCGGTTGCGCGTCGACCCCAACCGGCCCCAGTGACAGCCGCCATGCGGGCGGTGCTGAAGATATCGTCGTCCAACGCCTGCTGCAACAGAACCAACCCCTGGCTGCTGCCAATTACCTGCTCCACCTTGCCCACACCAGCGCCGGCGATATTCAACAACGCCAACGCCTTGAAGCGGCGGATTACTTGGTCCGGGCAGCCCAACCGAGTGAGGCTCTGCGGCTACTCAGCCAGATCAACGCAAATGGTCTGATGCCGACACAGCAGTTTACTCACAGCCTGACACAAGCCGAAGCACAATTTGCACTCGGGCGCATCGACTACGCGCTGGTATTGCCATCTCCACCACAAAATGCGCCTCGCCGCGTCAACGCACGCTACCACAGGCTGTTGGCCGATGCCTTTCATGACGCGGGCAACTTTGGCGACAGCGTCCTGCAAAGAATCACCTTGGACGCCTTGCTCGATGACGAGCGACGCCTTGGCAATGAACGACAGTTCATCGACATCCTTGGCCAACTCTCACCGCACATGCTGACAGCGTTGGCCGACCATGCATCCACCGACGTGCGGGCCTGGATCGCACTGCAGCACACACTCGACAACACGCCCCAAAATGACCAGCAGCTACGCGGTCAACTGCAACAGTGGCAATCGCAACACCCCGATCTCAAGATTGCTGCCGATCTGATCGAAGCGCTCGTCGCCGACACCCGCTTATTTGGCCGAATACCGAATAAAATTGCGATTATGTTGCCGCAAAGTGGGCGTTATGCAAACGCGGCCAACGCCATTCGCGCCGGTATTTTGCAGGCCTACTACACGGACGGCAGTGCCACCAAACCGCAACTGACCTTTACGGACTCCACCGATCTCACGACTCTGCCGCAGGTACTGGCAGACATCCGCGCGGGTGATATCGAGATGATACTGGGCCCCTTGCAAAAACAGGCGGTGCAAATCCTGTACCAGAACGCGGAGTTGAGTATCCCGGTTTTGGCATTGAACCGGCTGGAGGACGCCGACACCAACGATTTCCTCCAGCCTAAGTCCTTCTTCCAACTCGGCCTGTCGCCAGAAGATGAGGCGATCCAGGCTGCCGATCGCGCCTGGCTCGACGGCCAGCGTCGCATGCTGCTGCTGGTACCGCAGGGTGCGTGGGGTAAACGTCTGCGAGTGGCCTTTGCGCGGCGCTGGGAGATGCTCGGAGGAATACAGCTTGAGGTGCAGGAATATCCACCGACATCCAATGATTTCGGTCCACAAATCAAACGGCTACTGAATATTGACCAGAGTACACAACGGCGCCGCACATTGGTGCGAACCCTGGGAGAAAAACTCAGCTTTGAACCGCGCCGGCGCCAAGATGTCGATGCGGTGTTTATCGCTGCTCACCCTCGGCAAGCCCGTCTGATTCGCCCGCAGTTCAAATTCCATCACGCATCGTCGCTGCCGCTGTACGCCACGTCCCACGTGTACGCCGGTATCCGCGATGCCGACAAGGATCGCGATCTCAATGATCTGATGTTTTGTGATATGCCTCGCTTGTTGCGAACCGACGGTAACCAGACACCCCCGGAATCACGCGGCTTCAATCCACGACTGATCGCTTTGGGTAAGGACGCCTATCAATTGATCCCGCGTCTGGCGCGATTGCAGCACGATCCCGAACGTACCGTCGAAGGCGCGACTGGACGCCTGTCACTGGACCGCCACGACCGTTTTCAACGGCAAATGATCTGGGCACGGTTTGAACGCGGCGTTCCGGTGATCAAGGGTTACTCGCCCACCATTGAGATCAACGCAGAATCCGAAGCCACCGCGCGAGTCGATTTCTGACAGCCGGACTCCGGTTTTCGGCCTATGCTGTGGTGATCTTATCCCCGATGAACACGGAGGTTCATCATGAGCGACAAGCCCACCACACTGGCGCGCGGGCAACAAGCCGAAACCATGGCACTGGCCTTTCTGCAAGAACGCGGTATGCGACTGCTGGATCGCAACTACCACTGCCGATTTGGTGAAATCGACCTGATTCTGACGCACCGCGATACCCTGATCTTTACCGAAGTTCGCTACCGCTGCAATCCTCTTTATGGAACGGCCGCCGAGAGTGTCGGTCCTAGTAAACAACGACGAATTTTAATCACCGCAAGACATTACCTTGCGCGACACCCCCAAATGAACAAATTACCCGCGCGATTTGATATTATTGCCATCGGCCCGGAACTCAAACACGAGCATCTCCGGTGGATACCTAACGCATTTCAGGCAGACTAGGGCCTATAAACACTATGGATCTGGTTTCACGCATTCACAACAATTTTTCTGACAGCATTCGCACCAAGCAGGAGGCTGCGGACGTTCTTGCACCGGTGATCGCGATGGCATCTGAGCGAATTCTTACCTGTCTGGTGTCGGGCAACAAGATTCTTAGCTGCGGCAATGGCGGTTCGGCTGGTGACGCACAACACTTTTCCTCCGAAATGTTGAATCGCTTTGAACTCGAGCGACCCGGGCTACCGGCGATTGCATTGACCACCGATACCTCCACCCTCACCTCAATCGCCAACGACGATCAGTTCAGCGCGATCTTCTCGCGCCAGATTCAGGCGCTGGGACAACCCGGCGACATCTTGCTGGCCATATCGACCAGCGGTAACTCGGAAAATGTTTGTGCCGCGGTTGACGCGGCGCATGAGCGAGAAATGAGCGTTATCGCGCTGTCGGGTCGCGATGGTGGCATGATGGGCCACCAGTTGCAGGAACAAGACTACGAGTTGCGCGTACCCGCGACCAATACGGCCCGGATTCAGGAAACCCATCTTTTGATATTGCACTGCCTGTGCGATCTCGTTGACCAACAGTTATTAGGAACCATGTCATGATCACTCGCCAATCTACCCTTATTCTTATCGTACTGCTCGGACTGCTGCAAGGCTGTGCCACCGCACTGGTGGGTGGCGTTGCCGCTGGCACGGCCGTGGTCACCGACCGTCGCAGCATGGATACAATGGTCGATGATGAGGGCTTTGAGCTCAATGCGCTCAAGGCTATGTTTCAGGACAAGACCCTCTACAACACCTCTCACGTCAATGTGACCAGTTACAACCAGATCGTGCTGCTAAGTGGTGAGGCGCCGTCCAACGACCTGCGGCAACGAGCCGAACGCCTGATTCGCGGCCTCGGGACCATCCGCAAGCTGCACAATCAGATAACCATTGCGGCACCGAGCGCCATGAGTTCACGTGCCAGCGACACGCTGATCACCGCGCATATCAAAACCGCCATGCTGATCTCTTCGAGTCTATCGCCGGTTTCGGCATCCCGAGTCAAAGTGATCACCGAGAACGGCACGGTATTCCTGATGGGGATTCTCAACGCGACGGAATCCGATGCCGCGGTCGAGATTGCCCGCAATGTGGGGGGTGTGCAACGCGTCGTACCTGTGTTTGACGAGCCAGGGGCACTCTAAACCACACTACTCCTCCGGTTAACCCGATCATTCCGGAAGCAACTAACCAGGCCGCCGCCGGGAGCGGTACCGCAGTGATGTGGATCGAGGTGTAGTCAAATTAGCACTGAAGCCCGCAAGGTGATGCCGGTAAACTCCGCCGTGTGAGCCGAGGTCGCGTGGGTGCCCATAGCGACCTGAAAACAGCCGCAGCAAAGGCGGCTGAGAATCAAACTACTCTGCGGTAAAACCAAACGCCTTGTCGTGTACGAACACCAGCTTGCAGGATTCGATGTATTTTGCATCGTGAATACGGTTCGCCTTAATGTAACCGGTGTCGCCCTTATTTAAGATCACCGGTTCACCATCTGCCACCAGTTCATCACCTTGACGGGTGTAAAACTGAATCACCATTTTGCCCTCGATGACCACGGTCATATCGTCGCCTGGGTGCGAATGGATTGGCTCAGCGGTGCCCGCCTCCCATTTCTCCAGCATCACTTCAACCCCATCTGGATTAGTGGGGTAAGTCGTCCTTACGGTAAAGCCATCCGGGGTGTCCGCCACCGCTATATGATTGTCCCAGATCTGGCTTGTTTCCGATGTAACCACGGTATAGCTTGGCATAACTGTCTCCTGAAATCGGTTAAATTCTCTGTCGATTACTCTAACAAGGTTGCATACAGATCGCGATCAGATACGGCTACAATGGCGCTATGGATTTTGGCAGTATAGTCGCACTCGCAGTAGTTGGATCCGGCGTCTGGCTGTGGCTGGTCAACATGCGCGCGCGAGAAATCGCCAGTGGAATCGCGGTTGAGACCTGTCGACAGAACAGGGCTCAGTTTCTGGATGCCACCGTCGCCCTGGACAAAATGCGTCCCGCCCGAACCAGTAACGGCAATCTAAAGTTTCGCCGCACCTACCGCTTTGAATACAGCGTACAGGATGGCGAACGCCATCCTGGGTACGTCACAATGTTGGGGACAACACTGGAATTATTAGAAATGGGCGGACAGCGCTGGATTATGAATTAAAACAAAAATCTACTTTACGATCTTGAGTGCCGGGCGGGTCTTGTCGGGCTTGGGATCTGTCGGTTCCGTCGGTGAGCCATCGCCATCGGGCCCGTCGTCTTCGCCGAATACCATACCCTTGCCGTTCTCACGCGCATAGATACCAATAACCGACATAGTTGGAACCGATACCGGGGTCGCAACCCCGCCAAAGCGCGCACTAAAACTGATCCCGTCGTTGTTCATGACCAAACCCTCGACAGCACCCGGACCGATATTCAACACCACCCGACCTTCCTCGTTTACCGAGTTCGGCGGTACATTGACGTCGTCTACCGCCGCATCAATCAACACATGCGGCGTCCAGTCGTTATCCACGATCCATTCATAGAGGGCTCGTATCAGATAGGGACGAGTAGGAATCATAAGGAACCAGAGGACGTCTTCTCGATGCCCTTTGCTAACGAGCTGCGCGGTCAGGCCGTAGCCATCTCACGCAATTCACGCTCTTCCTCAGTCAGGCTTGCCTGAAAAGACTCGCGCTCAAACAGGCGTTTGGCGTATTCCATCACCGGTTTTGCCTGACGAGGCAACTCAATACCCAAGGAGGGTAGTCGCCACAGTACGGGTGCGATGGTGCAATCAACGAGCGAGAAATCGTCGCTCATAAAAAAAGGTTTGGCACCAAAAATAGGGGCAGCCAGTGTTAACGCCTCGCGTAACTGATCGCGAGCCTGAGTCGCCTTACGCTCACTGCGAGATTCAGAGTCCTTCATCAGTGTGTACCAATCGTTATCAATACGATACATCAGCTGACGCGACTGTGCCCGAGACACAGGATCAATCGGCAACAGGGGTGGATGCGGAAAACGGTCGTCCAGATACTCCATAATGACCCGCGATTCATACAACACCAAGTCGCGATCAACCAGCGTCGGCAAGGTGCCATAGGGATTCAGGTCAACCAGATCTTCTGGCAGACAGTGGACATCTGCCGAAATAATTTCTACCGCAATATTTTTTTCGCACAGCACAAACCGTGCACGATGACTCAACGCACAAACAGGCGATGAGTACATGGTCATTACGGAACGTTTATGGGCAACAACAGCCATAGGGAGCCTCTAAAATTGCTAAAAATGAACAGGAACTACGCGGTTTGATATTCCTTAATGAATATCGCGCCAGTATTCCCTCTTAAGCATGTAGGCGAACACGAAAAATATGGCAAGGAACAACAACACCTTAACACCAAGACTACGTCGATAAACCTGCGCCGGTTCGCCCATGTAAACCAGATAGTTAACCAAATCCAGAACTGTACGTTCGTACTCGTCCTCAGTCTGGCTACCTGGACTCAGGATCTCAATCTCTTCGAATGTACTGTGGGTCTGACCATGCTCATCGACTTCTTCATGAAACACCGCGTGGGTAACGCCCTGCAACTCAGACAACACATGTGGCATGCCAACATCGGGGAAACGCACATTGTTCACACCGAACGGACGGCTTTCATCGACATAAAACGTCATCAAATAAGTATACAGCCAATCGGCTCCACGCGAACGTGCAATCACCGACAGATCAGGAATCGCAGTACCAAACCAACGCTGGGCATCATCACCGGTCATTGCGATCTTCATCTGCTCACCGATTTTGTGGCCAGTGAAATTCAGATTCTCCATCACCTGATCTTCTGTCAGGCCAAGATCCTCAGCCAACCGATTATAGCGCATGTACTGTGCGGAGTGACAACTCAAGCAGTAATTAACAAAGGTCTGCGCGCCACGCTGCAACGACGCGGTGTTGGTAACGTCGACATTGGCTGACATCATCGGGCCCCCACCACCACTGGCAAAACCCAGACTCGGCAGACACACGAACAACATTACAATCAGTTTTCTCATGATTATGTCACTCGCTCCGGAACCGGCTTCGTGGTTTCCATTTTTGTATAAAACGGCATCAAGATGAAAAATGCGAAATAGATCAACGAAAAGATTCGGGCCAATATCGTAAACTCTGGCGTCGCCGCTTGCATCCCCAGCCATCCCAGAGCAAAGAAACTGATAACGAATATTCCCAGCGCCAACTTAGACAACATACCGCGATAACGCATCGACTTCACCGGACTACGATCCAGCCACGGCAGTACGAACAAGATGGCTATCGCACCACCCATCGCAATCACGCCACCTAGTTTGTCAGGCACCGCACGTAAAATGGCGTAGAACGGAGTGAAATACCACAGCGGCGCGATATGCTCTGGTGTCTTCAGCGGATTGGCTGGTACAAAGTTGTCCTTCTCAA
The DNA here is from genome assembly GCA_012965975.1 of Chromatiaceae bacterium. Lineage (GTDB taxonomy): Bacteria > Pseudomonadota > Gammaproteobacteria > DTRM01 > DTRM01 > DTRM01. Next base: position 7,067 of record DTRM01000102.1, read on the forward strand.
GGAAGTAACCGTTCATCTCAGGCGCAAAAAATACAATGATGCTGAACACGAACAGGAACACCACAACGCCGGCAATATCCTTCACCGAGTAATACGGATGGAACGGGATGCCATCCAGGGGTATGCCGTTTTCATCCTTGTTATTTTTGATCTCGACACCATCCGGGTTGTTGGAACCAACCTTATGCAGCGCGACGATGTGCAGGAAGACCAAGGCACACAGCACCAGTGGTACGGCGATCACATGGAAGGCGAAGAAACGATTCAAGGTCGCATCAGAAATAACAAAGTCGCCGCGAATCCACTGCGCAAGACCCTCACCCACATACGGGATCGCGCCAAACAGCGAAATAATGACCTGCGCACCCCAGAATGACATCTGACCCCAAGGCAACAGATAACCCATAAAGGCCTCAGCCATCAGCGCCACATAAATCACCATGCCAAATATCCACAGCAATTCACGGGGTTGCTTGTAGGAGCCATACAGCAGGGCTCGAAACATATGTAGATAAATCACGACAAAAAACATCGAAGCGCCGGTGGAATGCAGGTAACGCAACAACCAACCCCACTCCACATCACGCATGATGTACTCAACGGAGGCAAATGCCATCGCCGCATCGGGCTTGTAATGCATGGTAAGCCAAATACCGGTCACAATCTGATTCACCAGCATCAATATCGCCAACGAACCGAAGAAATACCAGAAGTTGAAGTTCCTGGGTGCGTAATACTGAGCCAGATGCTCATTCCACACCTTGGTCAGAGGGAATCGATCATCAATCCAACCAACAAAGTTTGTCATTGTCTTGCTCATCAGGCTGCCCCCCCAACGTCACCAATCACAATTCGACTGTCACTAATATAAGTATGCGGAGGCACTTCCAGATTCAACGGCGCCGGAACACCCGCATACACGCGACCGGCTATGTCAAAACGCGACCCGTGACAGGGGCAGAAGAAACCCCCTAACCAATCCGAGCCCAGATCCCCGCCGGGATCCGGAACAAATGAAGGCGAACAACCCAGATGGGTACAGATACCCACCGCGATGAAATACTCTTCCTTGATCGAGCGGTGTGCATTCTTGGCGTTTTGCGGCTGCGCTGACTCATCTGAGGCGGGATCGGCGAGCTTGGATTCAAGCTTGGCCAGGGTCTCGAGCGCTTCCGCGGTTCGACGAACGATCCATACCGGTTTACCGCGCCACTCAACACGCATCAATTGCCCAGGTTCGAGTTTGCTTATATCCGCCTCTACCGGGGCACCTGCGGCACGGGCCCGTGCACTCGGCTGCATCGACGCAATAAAAGGAACCGCTACAAAACCAGCGCCAACCGCACCAACCGCCGTTGTTGCGAGAGTAAGGAACCGTCGCTTCTTTAGATCCACGCCATCCGTACTCATATACGAGTCTCCTGAACAAACTGGAAAGTTGGGCCAGAGAACTGACAGCTACCCCTGACTTTACTTGAAATAAACGCCGCATTTTCAACCATCGCCCGAAAAAAGGCAAGGTAAACGTTGGAAATCCATGGTCGGCTGATGCCAGTTAGACTGACAGCCCTGCATCAACATGATAGGTTCTGCCCATGAAAGGTTTTCACTATCTGGTACGCTGGGTTACCCTCGGGCTGGCGGTTGCCTTTATGATCGTGCTGGTCGGCCCTGGGTTCTTGCAGCCCGACCGCCCGGTGGTCACCATCACGCAAACGGGCCGTGCCCCCGTCGCCCCATTAGCCCCCGGACAACCGTTGGTTCCGACCGGACCCGCATCCTATGCGCGTGCGGTCGAACATGCCATTCCCGCGGTGGTCAATATTTACACCGCCAAGGTCGTAACCGAACGAATTAACTCGTTGTTCGACGACCCCGTGATTCGGCGCTTTTTCGGCAACCGGGTGCAATCCAGGACCCGGCAGCGGGTTGAAACCAGTCTCGGCTCCGGCGTGTTGATCAGCTCTCAAGGCTATCTGCTGACCAATCACCACGTGGTTCAGGGTGCCGACAAGATCCAGATTCTGCTGGCAGACGGGCGCAGTACACCGGCCACCCTCATCGGCAGCGACGCGGATACGGATCTGGCTGTACTTTGGATCGAACTGGACGGTCTGCCTGCCATCACCTTGGGTAATTCCGACATTCTCCAGGTCGGCGACGTCGCGCTTGCCATCGGCAACCCGTTCGGCATTGGCCAAACCGTCACCATGGGCATTATCAGCGCCACCGGCCGCAATCAGCTCGGCATCAATACCTTCGAGAATTTTATCCAGACCGATGCCGCGATTAACCCCGGTAACTCGGGCGGTGCGCTGATCAACGCCTATGGCGAACTGATCGGGATCAATACCGCGATATTTTCCAAATCCGGGGGCTCCCAGGGCATCGGCTTCGCCATCCCCAGCGATCTCGCGGTCGATGTGATGACCCAGATTATTGAACATGGCCACGCGATTCGAGGTTGGCTCGGCATCGAGGTACAACAATTGACCGCGGAACTCGCCGAGGCTCTCAATATCGGCTCGGCCTCCGGAGTCGTCGTCGCCGGCGTGCTACGCCGCGGTCCCGCGGCTTCCGCGGGGCTACAACCCGGAGACTTGCTCTCAAGTATCAATGATCGGCCCATCAATGATCGCAGCGACTTGCTGAATATCATCGCCAATACCAAGCCTGGAGACTCAGTCGAACTTCGGGGACTACGGGGCGGCAACGAGCTGATTGTGTCGGCTCAGGTAGGACAACGCCCAACCGGGCAATGACGGGAGTCCTAAAGCGCCGTAGCGAGCGCGTTGAGGAAGGCCTTGTTTTCGGCCGCCGACCCGACTGTCACGCGCAGACAATCCGCCAGTGCCGGATCGGATCCATGCAGGTTCTTGATTA
>DTRM01000103.1 GCA_012965975.1 Chromatiaceae bacterium
TGCGCGTTGTTTACGGCGTTCACTGGTGCTTCTGGTGTCACCATCGTCGCGTTGGGAGCGTTGTTGTATCCCGCTCTCAAGCAGTCTGGATACCCCGACTCTTTTTCGTTGGGACTGGTTACCACGTCGGGCAGTTTGGGTATTTTATTCGCGCCATCGGTGCCGTTGATCTTGTACGCCGTGGTGGCTCAGCAGATGGCTCTGGACACCCCGTTATCGATCGAGGATCTGTTCCTCGCGGGATTATTGCCCGGGCTACTGATGCTGCTGGTGTTGGCGGCTTGGGCGATGTGGGTTCGGCGCCAATCGGGAGTCGAGTCGGCCAGCTCGACAGACGCAGCCTTTTCGATGAAGGAGGCCCGAGCGGCCTGTCGTGAGGCGATTTGGGAAATCCCGTTCCCGTTCCTGCTTCTTGGCGCGATCTACAGTGGCTACCTAGTGGTGTCTGAGGCGGCGGCCATCACTGTGGTGTACGTGTTCATCGTCGAGGTGCTGATCTATCGAGAGATCCCGATCGCCGAGTTACCGCGCATCGTGCGAGAATCCATGACCCTGGTCGGTGGTATTCTGGTCATTATCGGGGTGTCGCTCGCGTCGACCAATTACCTGATTGATACCGAAGTGCCTACCCGGTTATTCGAAGCCATTCGAGAGGTTGTCGACAGCAAATGGACCTTCCTGATCCTGCTCAACGTCTTCTTGCTGATTGTCGGCATGATGCTGGATATCTTCTCGGCTCTGGTGGTGCTGGTGCCGTTGTTATTGCCGGTCGCGTTGAGCTACGGGATCCATCCGGCCCACCTCGGGATCATTTTTCTGGCGAATATGCAGATCGGCTATTTCACCCCTCCGGTCGGATTGAACCTGTTCATTGCCAGCTATCGGTTTAAGCAGCCCATCCTGACCTTGTACCGGGCGAGTTTACCGTTCTTTTTCCTACTGATGGCAACGGTGCTGATCATTACCTACGTTCCCGAGTTGAGCCTCTGGGCGATCGATCATTAGAACTCCATAATGTACTTCAGCAGTGAGAAAATCGCCTTTTTTCAATAGGCTGCGAATCAAATTTTACGCCGCTAAAATTATTTTCCAAACACCCTTGTATCTGTCGTTTGGTGGGCTATAACTAGGTCACCCGGAGCGACTTAAACCGCGAAAATTTCGCGAATAAAAATGTCGATTCGGTCACATAATATTGGCTAAAGGGTTCGACCAGAATGCCGATAGCATCCTTGTCGTAAGGAGTAGAGGTATGGACATGATAATTAGAATAAAGCGTTTAGCTCTCTGCCATCGATACCTGATCTCCGAGGTGGCACCGCCTCGAGCTTGAACCGGCGCGGTGGGCCTCCATCGCATCTACCCAACCGCTACACAAACTATTGATTTGGATCCTCGTATCCTGATCGGCAGGCATTCGTGTGTTTGATACCTCGACCACGCGGAGCAAAAATTTTCGTATTGACGCACCACCACCACAACAGGAGCAATTGCCCAATGAGTACAAGTAACAAGATCGAGATCGTATTTCACGTTGATGAGAATCTCGAAGAGAAGCAAATTGAGATGTTAGAAGCCTTGTTACAGGGCCATGACGGTATTTGGGAGGCCCAGATTACAACCGGCAAGTCGCATCTTATGCGCGTGGCCTATAATCCAGCCTTGGTAAACTCAGCGGATGTTTTGGGTTATGTTCGCGGAGAAAATCTGCATGTAGAACGAATCGGCTGACGCGTAGTCTCTCCTGACTTTTGCACCGTTCGCGCGGTGCAGTCGCAAGCCGGGGTGATGGTTTCTGACCTTGAGTCAGAGATCATTGCCCTTTTTTTATGTGAATAGTTCATGGTTCTGTCACCTGCCCGCTCGTATAGTCGCTGCAACACTTTCGTTGATCCAGAAATAACAGGAGTAGGGTGTGAGAAAAAGCATTGTGGATGTGTTGATTGTTGACGACTATGAGTTGACTCGCAGCGGCATGGTCAGTCTGCTCGCGACAACGCCCGGGATCGCCGTCGTCGGTGCGGTTAGTTGTTCCGAACAGGCCGGACGTTTTTGTCGGGATGCGCCCCCCGACGTGATTTTGATGGACGCTAATATTGCAGGGATGGGCGCGTTAGAGGCGACCCGTAATTTTAGTGATCGATTTACCGACGTGCCGCTGATTATTCTCGGCGTCTACGACCATCAGCCGTATCCGGGTTTGGTGCTGGAGGCGGGAGCCCGTGGTTATGCGCTGAAGAATGGCTCGCTCGCGCAGCTGCTGGACGCGATCCAGAGTGTTGCCAAAGGGCAGCGTTACGTAGCGCCGCTGGTTGCGCAGAACATGATTTTTGGCGCGGCCACCGATAGTACCGCCTCATTGTTGGAGCGAATCAGTCCGCGCGAGATGCAGATACTGTTAATGGTGGCGCAGGGCGAGGCCAACGGTCAAATCGCCGCGCGTTTGAACCTGAGCCCAAAAACGGTGAGCACCTACCGCTACCGGTTGTATGACAAACTGGAGGTGCGCAATGATGTCGAACTCACGCGGCTGGCATTGAGGTACAATCTGTTGCCAGAGGAAGCCTGATTTCCCGGAAGCAAATGACTCCAACATCTCCGAGTTTTGATCCCGATTGCACGCGTTGCCCGCGGCTGGCTAGCTTTCTGGCCGACACAGCGATCAAGTACCCCGATTATCATTGTCGCCCCGTGGCGCCCTTTGGGGATGCGGAGGCAAGA
>DTRM01000104.1 GCA_012965975.1 Chromatiaceae bacterium
ATCGGGGGTTTGGTCAAATCTGGCGCAGTTGTACGCGGACCTGATGCGTTACCCCGAGGCGATTGATGCAGGCGAGAACGCGCTGCGCCGAGTACCGCACGCGGCAGTGGCGATGAATAATCTGGGCGTTATTTACCGCAGGTCGGGTGATCTGGAGGCGGCCAATCAGATCTTGCGACAGGCGTTGGAAACCGAGCCTGGATATGCGGATGCGGCATACAACTATGGCTTGGTTCTGGCCGATCAGGACGATGGCGAGTCGGCGAAGTCGTATTATCGTCGGGCGATAGAATTGCGGCCTGATTATGTCGAGGCCTTCACCGATCTGGGTTCGGTTTGTCGTACATTGGCGCAGTACGACGAGGCACTGCAAGCCTACGATCAGGCCCTGAAGATTGATCCGGATTATACCGAGGCTCGTTGGAACCGAGCCTTGCAATTATTGATGTTGGGTCGCTTTGATCAGGGTTGGCAAGACTATGAAACCCGATGGCAGAGCGGCGGTCGCGGCCGTCGTCGTTTCAAACGCCCGGTATGGAAGACTGAACCACTGGATGGGAAGCGCATTTTTGTATACGCCGAGCAGGGGCTGGGTGACACTTTTCAGTTTATTCGTTTGTTGGCCTTGCTGAAGGCCCGCGGTGCGATCACGGTGGTAGAGTGTCAGCCGTCGTTAGTGGGTGTATTGCACGGGGTTGATGGTATCGACGAGCTTGTACCTCGCGGTGGCCGGCGCCCGGTTTTTGATGTTCATGTGGCGCTGTTGAGTTTGCCCGGTTTGTTGCAAATCGATGAGCATAATATTCCAGCGAGTGTGCCCTACCTGCATGCGCCCACCACGGCGAACCAAACCCTTGTTGATGTGTTGTCTGGCGGTGATGGCTTCCGCGTTGGTCTGGTGTGGGCAGGCAACGCATCCCATTCCAATGATCGTAACCGCTCCTGCCGGCTGCAGGAGTTTTCCGAACTGATGCAGATCGATGGTGTTACCTGTTACGGTCTTCAGGTGGGTGAGCGAGCGCAGGATATCGGCTCTCTGGATGCGCCGGCGTCGGTGATTGACCTGTCACCACAGCTGCAGTCGTTTTCAGATACCGCCTATGCGCTGAGTCAACTCGATCTGGTGATTTCTGTCGATACCTCGGTAGCTCATTTAGCGGGTGCGATGGGCAAGCCGGTCTGGTTGCTACTGCCATTCGTGCCCGACTGGCGTTGGTTACTCGATCGCGATGACAGTCCATGGTATCCATCAATGACCTTGTTTCGTCAAGACGCAACAAGGCAATGGGCGCCGGTGCTCGAACGCGTGCGAGCGCAGCTCGTTATGCAAAAATAGCGGTCATTCAGGGTCAAGCAGAGATCCCGCTCTACACCTGCGGTCAAGCGAAAACCGGGGTCAGCCCCCGCAGGGCTCTGACCCCTTCGAAGTCGCAGCCCCTACTTTGCCGCAAGCGCCTCGATCAATGGTGCCAGATGCTGTTCGTAGTGTCGTGCACGCCCGATCGCATCGCGATAGATAGGTTGGCGTACCTGATCCGCACTGGCGGTTGATACGGTACGCTGGGTTTCGTGGTAGTTCAGTAGCTGAGGTTCCCATTCGAGTCCCAGAAACGTAACCAACTCGCGCGCCTTGCCCTCGAGATCGTCGACAATATCCTCATATCTGATCTCCAGGAGCTTGAGATCGAGAAGGTCGCGCCAGCCAGCCATCACGAGTTGATACTGGCGATAATATTGCCCCAGCGATGTCAGGTCGTAGGCATAGGGGTGATTGCCGCCAAAGTCATGGAAGTAGCAGGACAGGCAGGTATCCAATGGGTCGCGACGGATGTGGATGATGTGCGCGTTGGGGAAGAGATGGCGGATGAGTCCGAGCTGCAGAAAATTCCCCGGGGTCTTGTCGATCACATAGCGGCTGTCCGTTGCTATATGATCCAGGGTGCCGAGATAATTTTGTGCCAGCGCCGTGATTTGATCGGGCATCAGGGTTTTTAGACCTTGGGGATAGGCGTCGGGTGAGTCACTAAGCTTGGTGATCTGATTGACGATCAGTCCTATGTCTTTCAGTTCGCCAGCGCCTGTGATCTGGGAATGGGTGGCCAGAATCTGTTCCACCAGTGAGGTTCCCGAGCGCGGCATGCCAACCACAAATACCGGCTTTTCCGAGGCGCAGCCATGATCTGTTGGATCGTGTGGGGTATTACAGAAGAACTGCTGATTGCGTTCGCAGCTGTGCGCGAATATGTCTGGATCAAAGGTTTGACTATGTAACTGGTTCGCTGAGCGCGCACGCGCAAAGGCCAGGTCGTAGTTTTTAGCGCGGTCGTGCAGTTTACAAAGCGCAAAGCCCAGCTTCGATTTCGCCTTGTCGCTAAACCCGTCGTGGTCGATGTGGGCTTCGAGCAATCGGGTGATTTCGGCATCGCGTCCAAGCTTGGACGCGAGATATCCCAAAGTGACCAACGCGGAGGGATCGCGGGTATTGGCTTGCAAGAGTTTGAGCAACAACTCGTTCGAGGCTTGTGTGTCTCCACGGAGTGAAAGCGTGCTGGCGCAGGCGGCGGTGATGTCATCTCGCTCGGGTGCAAGTCCATGTGCAGCCTGATAATGAATCAACGCATTGTCCGTTTCACCTTGCTCGGAAAACGCCAGCCCCAG
>DTRM01000105.1 GCA_012965975.1 Chromatiaceae bacterium
GCCCAACTCCGCTGCCTTCGGTCCACGGCAGCTGAAGTCGGAGGTCTCGGGGTGCATCATCGCGTCAATTGCCGCCGAGCTGTCATCGAGAAACAACCATTCCGCAATCTGTGGGAGATACACCTCAGGCTCGGCCAATAGGTCTTCGCCGCGTAACCGCATCACCTGCCCCAGCGGCAAGCTCGCCGTGAAGTCCAAAACATTTTGATGGGCACGAACCCAAATCTTCTCCGGATCAAGACGACTCGCGTCGACATTGCCGCCCCACTCCGCGTTCTGACTGACGTTGGCCAACAACGAAGTAGACGTGGCGCGCGGATGACGCGTCAAATGCAGGTAATTGGCATCGGGGTACATCTCTCTGGCGCGGTTAAGAGAATCCATGCTGAGCACGCTGCGCGGACTTTTGTCGACCGCTATCTTGGGTTCAACGGACTCCAGAATATGATCAAACACCTTTTTGCAGGTCCAGTCGCGGCGCTCGAGCAGCCACTCGGTTGCCGCAGCCACACTGGCATCCGTCTGTTCGCCATCATGCAACTGCGCCAGCGCACGTAACAAGCCATGACGACCATGCTGTCGGCTTTCCAGCATATCCCAATATTCGCCCACGGTATCGGCAATAAACAGATTGACCTCGGGGAGGCCATACATCTCGGGGTGCTGACCCAGCATCGCGCAGACCACCGATGAAAAGGACCGCATCGGGGTCAGAATAATTAACGGATCGGCCATGGGTTTCGATCTCGCTCAGTAGCCAAACAACATTGCATAGTGCGTCAGCACGTCATCGAATTCCATCTCTTCGTTCCAGCTCATGGGGGATTCCAAATCCGACGGCTTTTCTATGTAAGGTCGCAATGCTGGGCTTTGCATAAAACTGGGGTCATTGCCAAGCTTGGCATTGTCCGGCCCCATCTTCGCGAACGGTGACTCTTCTGGCCGCTTCATCGCATCAATGGCGCTGTCCTCAGTACTGACGCCAAGCCATTCACAGATCTGTGGCAAATAGACATCCGGCTGACTGAGAAAGTCTTCGCCGCGCAGCCGCATTTTATTTTGCTGCGGTATGTTTTCCAAAAACTCCAGAATACGCAAATGCGGTTTTAGCCACATGGTCTCCGGGTTCACTGATTCATCCTCGTCGCCACCCATAGCCAGGCCCCCGGCACCAGCCCCCTGCGCCTGCATACGTGTCCGGTGGATCGACTCACAGGTCTCGCGCGGATGTCGGGTGAGATGCAGATAGCGCGCATCGGGAAAACCGCTGGCGATATTCACCATCGCCCGCGGACTGTAAACGTAGATCGGACTCTTGTCGATGCACACCTTGCCGCCCGACCATTCGATCAGGTCGCCAAACACTGCAGCGGTGGTCGCGCTCTCACATTCATCCAACCATAATTTGGCCGTTTCGATGTTGTCTTCCGTCTGACCATCGTCTAGGCCCAGTTCGGCGATGGATCGCAACAAGCCGTGCTGAAAACGTGGGCGTGCGCGATACAAGCCGCGCAGCTTGGCATAGTCTTCGGCCACAAACAGGTTGGTTTCCGCCAGCCCGAACATGTCCGGATGATTGCCAAGCATCGCACAGGTGACCGTGGTGAAAGAGCGCGGTGGCGCCAGAATAAATAGTGGTTCACTCATGACTTTTTCTTGTCCCCTAACCAGATTTCAAGACCGCCACCCTTGTTGGCGCCAAGCTTGTTCGTCGGCACCACAAACAAGCCATAGTCGGTACCGAGTATTTCACGGATCCCGTAATTGTGGGGGTTCGCGCCGGGTATGCCTTCTTCGGTAACCACCTCCCAGGTTTCGCCATCGCTGGTGCGCCACATCGGGTAATGCCCTTCAACATACTTGTCCGTTTCTTCCTGCAAATAAGCAAACTGGTCCTCGGACAGATCGGGACGATCCTTTAGATAGGTCGGCATCCACTTCCAGCCGGCCGCGCCTAGATACAACCAGCCATCATGCTCTGCCGCCTTCCAAAACACATGAATAAAGTCTTCGCCCAAACCACCAAACGTACCGGTTGTCGGCTGCTTGAATCCGTCCGGCGTAAACCTAGGTACGCCGCTAACCAAATCCCACGAATCATCCGCGTTAATGCGAATCATATCGGCAGGATACGGGCCAAACCGGTCTCGGCCGCCGCGGCCCTGACGCTGCAAGGTGCCACCTACATAGATGGCGTTATTGAATACGTAACTGAAAGACGGGAAGCTGCTGATGTTGCGGTACGCGCCGCGATCAACAATCTTGGTCCACTGATACGGTGGCTTACCTTTGGCATCGGTCTTCCATACCTGAAAACCATTGCGCTTGTTAATCGTCATCGCATAGAGATGATCATTCAACACCGTGAGTTCATTAATCGAGATATTGGTGTCATCACCAAATGCCTGTTCGTTTACTGGCGTCCAATGCCCATTCAACGGGTCATCGGTCTCGAACACGAACGGAAAGTCAGTCAGGTTGTCATCGAACATACCACGACCATAATTCTTGCCGGTCGGTGTGCAATACAGCTTGCCGTTCATGCCGACAATAACGCGCACCGAGGGCACATCAACATCACCCAAGCCAAAGCCGTGTTCCTTGCATTCTTCAAAGTTAATGCCATCGGTCGAGCGCAGAAACACTACTTGGCGCTCCAGCGAACCGACGCCAAGATACAAAGTCGGCTCCGTGTCCGATGCGGTCTGGTAAACATAAGCTGCGCGAATACTACGGTCTCGCGCACGCATCTCACCATCAACCCCCTCTTGAACCGGACTCTTGAACACGCTGGTCCATTCATCCGTTTCCGGGTTATAACTCCATACCTCAGCACCATCCTCATCGCGCGCGCCAGCAGCAGAATCGGTCGCACCAAAGTTGCCTTGGTCGGTCAAGCCACCTTTGCCTCGGCTGGCGGTAAAGCGCCCCATAAAACCTAGCGGTGAGCGTCCGGTTCCGACGATCAACCGGCCCTTGTACCAGATGATCGCCTGACTGGTGCGGGTGGATTCATTGAAGCCATCCATCGGGATCAGGCGTAGATCATCGATCTCCACCGGTGCGGGCAAATTCACCGCCTGCTTCTCTGTATTTGTTGGCATAAGCTTGTCTTTTAGTTTTTTCAGCACATCGTGCCCTTCCTATAGGTAACGTGCGGATGAGGGTCAACTTTAATGACCACCCTCCGCGCTAGTGATAACCAAATTTATTCGCGCATTCCTTAACCTTGTCACTCAAGTAGCGGCCGGGCTCACCCCCGTCCAACTCACCATCAAGACTGTAATCCTTGGGCTTGTACTCCCGCAGCGCCGGGCTTTCCAGGAAACTCGGGTCGTTGCCATACTTTGCGCGCGGCGGACCCAGGCTCGCAAACGGTGACTGCTCTGGGTGCTTCATGGCCTCCAGCGCTTCGGTCGACTGGCTTACGCCCAGCCACTTGGCAATGATCGCCAGATACTTGTCCGGGTGCGTCATAAACTCTTCGCCGCGAATAAACTTCCATCGATCCTGCGGGATGTCTTGCAAAAAGGCCTGAATCCTCGTGTGTGGCTCCAACCATAACGACTCTGGGTCTTCAATTGAGGCCAACTTCTCTTGCCGCTGGCGTGCGCGTTCGCGAATCTTCTCACCACCGCGCATGTTTTCAATCCCCTCGCGTACCACCTCACGCAAACTGTAGATCGACTCGCACGTCGGCCGTGGATGACGCGCCAAATGAATATAGCGCGCGTTTGGAAACGCCTTGGCGATGCGCTGCAGATTGTCGTCCGAGTAAACGTAAATCGGGCTCTTGTCGATCAGGCGCCGATCGCCGACCCACTCGACCAGATCCTTGTACAACTCACCGCTATCAACCGCCTCGTGTTCTTCCAGCCAGTCCTTTGCAACCTCGATATTAACATCGGTCTGTTCGCCGAGACCCAGTTCAGAGATGGTGCGCAACAGTCCATGCCGGAACCCCGGACGCATCTTGTACAAGGTCTCGCCAAGATCAGCGTAACTGTCGGCGGCGAACAAATTCACCTCGGGCAAACCATACAACTCGGGATGCTGGCCAATCATGCCGCAGACCACCGAGGTAAACGACCGCGGTGGCGCGAGGATAAAAAGTGGATCCTGACTCATGCGACGTTACCAATCCACGCTGCGACACATGCGCACAAACACTTCGCGCTCAGTGTCTTCAAAGGCACGGCGACCATGCATCATGCGCGTATTGTCTACCATCACAAAATCACCCTTGTTCCAGTTAAGGTCGATGGTCACTCTGGCACTAGCGTCGTTCATGTCTTCTAAAACATCGTCGGGTATGCGTTCACCATTCATGCGAATTACCGCGCCGTCCCGGTTGAGGCCATCCTCTTGCCACTGTTGAATCATGATGCTGTTAACAAACGCGATTTCGTCCGCATATTTGGGCGTCACCATCGCGTGTTTAAAATAACTGGTGCTGGCGGAACCATCATCGCGAAAGGTAATGATCAGATCATTTTCCTTGCAGTAGGCCCCGACCTCAGCGCGATCCTTGGTGTGAAACAATACCTCCCATTCGCCGGCAGGGTAATCACGAATGTATTCTAGTTGAGCGGACTCAAATGCCTGTCGGGTATGATCAGAGAAGGCCTTCCATATCGCCACACCATCGCTAACGATGGTCTGCCCACCACCGCAGGTGCACGGCTTTTGCGCCATAAACCACATCATTTCCGGCTGTGATTTTACGTAGGAACGATCTGCGTGCAGAGGCAATGGAAAGGTGCGCTGTTGTTCCACGCCGTAGACATAGCCCACGTTCTGAATCGTGCCATCATTGCTGCCCTTGACGCCCTCACGAAAGGAGCCACTACCACGGTTGTCCATGTAGTCTGTACTGAACTGATCGCTAAAGGCCTGAAACGTTTCTACGTCGGCATCAAACCCTTCGAAATAAATCGCGCCGGCCTGTTTATACAGCTTGATAAGCTCATCAGTATCGAGCGACATAAGCGACTCATCACGGGTCGGACCGACGCTAACGCCACCATGCTCCGACAACGGTTTTACAATCATTCCTGACTTCCTCTGACCAATTGATTCATGATGCCTGCGCCAATTGCAGCATCGTTACCGGATCAATGCCCGCAGCATCCCCGCTAGCGCTTGCCAGCGCCATCGCGCGCCCATCTTCATAGGCAACCGATAAAAAGGGTAACGCGCCCAAATGCTCAAGGCCTTCCGGCGCGACATAAAGATGGCCCAAGTCATCCTCGCGAACACCAATGTCGGCGGGATATAACAATACACCAGCGTGCTGGTACAGCCAGTAACGCGCGACTTCCTTTAATGCGATGCGGCGCAACAACCATTCATTGCGTTGTTGTGGCGGATACGTCGGCAGCGTCTCCCAGATGGTGCGCTCCTCTCGGCTAAGCAGGGTGAGCGCGAGCAGGCGTTTCCATACCGCGCCCGCATCTTCGAGAAAACCCGCCGGGAACGGCGGCAGATGCCATAACACCGCATCCTCCGGAAGATCTGCATTGACGGCGCTCCAGTCTTCGCCATACCAACCGTTCAATGGATCGGTGCGCGCGACATAAAACGAGTGCGGCACCGAAAAGAACCGATCCTTCCAGCCGGTGATGCGAAATATCGCCCGACCATTTTGGTCGATGCAGTCGTAATCGCCCTGCAGGAAACGGCCCTCATCCAGAAACGCCATACGCCCGCGCATCACGCACCCTGCGGTGTGTTCCATGGCCGGGTTAAGCAGTTCAATGCGCGCGATCTGCGAAGGAAAGCAGCTGAAATCGACACCGCGACTCTGCGCGATCCAGAAGGCGGTCAAGTGGCCGACCGCATCCATCAGCACCGGATTTATAAAAAAGGAGGGATAGGTCTGGCCGTCGAAAAACTCCGCCACCGGGGTGTCCACCATCTCGGCATCAATGCCGCCTTCATCCCAAGCGATCAGGCCGCGCACGGAGTGATACATCGGACCATGAAACATACCGGTCGTGTACAGCTCATGATCCTTCCAGATCGGCTCATACGGGGTTTGCAATTCGGGCAATGATGGTTCGTCGGTTAGCGGCGCCGCGGAAAAAATAACGTCGCCTTCGATCAGTATGTTGTCGCCATCATAAAGTTCGGCATGCAGCCGCTCGCTGTGTTCATCCGCTGCGGTACGTTTGGCTTCGAGACGAACCGTCAATGTGCCTTCATCCAGTGCTATCCAGTTGTACGCTCGCACGTTTTCCAACGCGGTCAAACACGGCTGGGTTGCGATCAGGCCTGCGACCTCTGCCAACATTTCCAGGCTTGCGGTAAACGGCACAACCGGTAACGACTTAAGGTCGGGATCGAGTTCCGACACATCCGCTGAGTACAAAACATGTTCATGGATAAAGCGATGCCAGTTGGCGTCAAAATCCATCTCCGCGACTGCGTGTTCCTGATCGTGTTCCAACATGCGCTTGATGAACGGCCAGTCGGGGTTTATGGGTTCGGGTGGGGCTGGCGCTTGCACCTCGGCGTACACCTCATCGCCTGCGGCTCTAGCGGCCATCGGCATCTGCGCCGCAACGGGATCACCCAACAGGGAACGAAGCTGTGCAACTTCCTGTTCATCCAGACTCAGGAACGGCATGGTGTTGGCCAAACGCATACCGAGCCGTGGTGCAGCAGGTGCGGCGGCATCAAGATCAAGAGCCTCGGCCTCACGACCATTGAACAGATAATCATGATCAAAATCATGGCCGTGTACATACACACGCCCCAGCGTTTGTTGTAACTGCGACAGCCCGGACTTGTTGCGATTATTCACCGACACCGCGACATGCTCGTCGCTACGCAATATGTCATCGATAAACGAGGTCAGATTGCCGGCCGGGCCTACTTCAACAAACAGGCGCACACCATCGTCGTACATCTTGCGAATCGTTTCGGTAAACCGTACGCAGGATGACCACTGAATTGCCGCGTGGCGGCGAATATCTCGTGGCTTGCTCGGGTACAGGTCGGCGTTGACGCAGGAATATACGGGCACCTTGGATGGCGCAAACGGTACGGGCTCGAAAAACTTCTCGATCGCCGTGGACACTGGCTCAAACAACGAGGTGTGATAGGCGCGGTCAAACGGCAAGTAGGAACACAGGCCACCTTCCTTACGGAAACGCTCGACTGCTTTATCCATATCCTCACGAGGACCAAACAACACCGACTGATGATGGCAGTTATCCAACGCCAAATGCAGCTTACCGCCGGATTGACTCACGGCATCGATCACCGATTCACGATCAACGGCACCGACGGTCAATAACGAACCCGTTACCACTTCACCCGCGGCATCCATCTCCTGATACATCTTGTTGAGGCGTAAAATATGCTCGCGCAATGCGCTCTGGTCACCGAGATTCACTAAGCCAGAAGCAACCAGAACACTGTTCTCGCCACTGCTGTGGCCCAACATCGCATCCGGCTTGAGGCCCATGTCCTGCATCAGAGATAACATCGCCTGACTAGCGATAAACATGGACTCCGACCCAAGCTCCAGTGTGTGCAGTCGTTTGTCGAGTTCTTCACGCACCGCTGCGGATAGGCCGGTCGGTGGCGGAAACACCGAAGACGTCGACGGGTAATCCCGTTCGCCCTGATAAATGCTTTCCCAAAAATCAAACCACTCGCGCACCACCGGAAAGGTCATCGCCAGATCACCCAGCATCTCTGGGTACTGCGCACCTTCGCCGGGTACCACAAAGGCCAGCTTGCCCTTGATTGGTTGGTCGGTAAAAAATAATCCCGTTCGCGTCTGTAAGCGATGCTTGTCGGGGTCGTTCAATGCATCGACGCAACGCTTAAGTTTTTTCTCGAGATCAGCAAAGTCTGCGCAGACAATCGCCAGTCGTTGTTGACCGGATTGCAGTTGCTGCGTCAGCGTAAAGGCCAGATCCTTAAGAGTGACCGGGCTATCGCCACGCGCCGCGATATAAGCAGACACGCGTTCTACTTGCGCAATCAACCCGTCGCGAGTCTCCGCCGCGAACAACAGTAGTTCGCTCGTCCAATCATTCAATGCCGGTGGCGTTACCGCGGGGTCGGCGTATTCCTCCAACACCGCATGCGTGTTGATGCCACCAAAGCCAAAGGCATTGACTGCGGCACGGCGGGGGCGATCACTGCGATGAATCCAAGGTCGGGCTTCATTGTTGATATAGAAGGGGGTGTCATCCAACCCCAATTCGGGGTTCAAGCTGTCGCACAACATCGGCGGCAACACCTTGTGGTGCAACGCCAACGTCGTCTTGATCAAGCCCGCAACGCCCGCCGCGGGTATACAGTGACTGATCATCGACTTGACCGAACCCAGCGCACAGGTCGGCACATCGCCATCGCGTTTGCCCATGATGGTCTTCAGTGTGGTGATCTCGGTCTTGTCGCCCAGCTTGATGCCGGTACCATGCGCCTCGACCAATGACACGGTACGAGGATCAATATTCGCTTGTTTGTACGCGCGCTCTACGGCCAGGATCTCGCCTTCGAGTCGCGGCGCCAGCAAGCCCAGTGCCCGACCGTCGCTCGATTGCCCTACCGACTTGAGTACTGCGTACACGCGATCGCCATCACGCTGTGCATCATCCAACCGCTTCAGCACCACCACGCCGAGGCCCTCACCGAGCAAGGTGCCATCCGCCTCGTCACTAAAGGGTCGAACATTGGAACTGCGCGACAGGCCGCCAAGATGCGTAAACACCATCAACGCCTCCGCGGGAATCGACGCGTTAACGCCGCCGGCCAACATCAGATCACAACGGCCACGGCGCAACTCTTCCATCGCGGCATTAACCGCCAGCAACGACGACGCGCACGCGGCATCGATAATATAGTTCGGCCCCATAAAGTTCAGCCGATTACAGATACGCCCGGTCATCACATTGGGCACTACGCCCGGCGCTGTATCGGAGTTGAACGGCGGTACCTTGGTCTTCAACAAGTCACGTGCCGACTGTTCGTCCTCCGCACTCATCTCGGGATGCAACTGACGGATCAGCTGCATGGTTTGATCGATGATCACACTATGTTGCAACATCACACCCTGGGCACGCTGCAGATAAGTGCTGTGACCCAGGATAATGCCGGTATTGGTGTGATCGACCTTCGGGTCGTTATAACCCGCGTCCGTGAGCGCGTCACTCGCAACCTTCAGCGCCAGAAACTGATCCGGCTCCTGACCATCGACCGAATTCGGCATGATGCCAAACTCAGCGGGATTAAAACGATACAGGTCACGCAGAAATCCGCCCGCCTTGGTATAGATCTTGTGATCATCATCACTATCGGCATCAAGATAGCGATCGACGCCCCACTCTGGGGCATCCGGTTCGCTGATGCTATTCACCTTGTTAAGAATATTCGACCAATAGGTCTGCATATCCGGCGCGCCGGAAAACATGCAGGCCATGCCAACAATCGCGATGTCAGCTTCGACGTTCGCCTTTGGTGGAGCCTTTTCGGTTTTATTTTTTGTCATATTCCAAGGAGTCGGTAACGAACAACGCTCCATGCATTCGCGGAGCGCGCCGGGGTGTTAGATTTCGAACAGCACGTTAAACGCTAATCTCGCCCTTCCATCCGC
>DTRM01000106.1:0-1622 GCA_012965975.1 Chromatiaceae bacterium
ATCAAGGAATTGCCGCCGAGTCGATTGGCGCCATGTACCGAAACGCAGGCACATTCCCCCGCCGCATACAGACCCGGCACCACCTCTTCCGGTCCGTGTCGTTCTGGTACCACCACCCGCCCATAGCGATCGGTCGGAATGCCGCCCATCGTATAGTGGGCGGTCGGACGCACCGAAATCGGTGTGTTGGCTGGATCGATATTAAGAAAGGTGTTGCACATATCCACCACACCAGGCAGTCGCTTGCGGATGAGATCGCTGCCCAGATGCGCAATGTGCAATTCGATGTAATCTTTGTTGGGGCCGCATCCACGTCCCTGGGCAATTTCGGTTGCGATGGACCGACTGACCACATCGCGGCTGGCGAGATCTTTAGCATGCGGAGCATAACGTTCCATAAAACGCTCACCTTCCGAATTTAGAAGATACCCCCCCTCGCCGCGCGCGCCTTCGGTGATCAACATGCCGCGACCGGCAATACCCGTTGGGTGAAACTGGAAGAACTCCATGTCCTGTAATGGGATGCCTGCACGCAATGCCATCGCCATACCGTCACCGGTATTGATCAAGGCGTTGGTGTTGGTGCGGAAGATTTGTCCAGCACCCCCCGTGGCTAACAGCGTGGTCTTGGCCTCGATGATCATCGGTTCGCCGGTCTCTATATCCAGCACCACGGCGCCGAGTATGATGCCCTCCTCGTCCTTGATCAGATCGATCGCAAAATACTCATCAAAGAAATGCGTCTTGGCCCGCAGGTTCTGTTGATACAACGAATGCAGGATGACGTGACCGGTACGGTCCGCGGCAGCGCAGGTTCGCGACGCCTGTTCACCACCAAAATTTTGGCTTTGACCGCCGAAGGCTCGTTGATAGATTTGGCCATTGTCAAGACGCGAAAACGGTACGCCAAAGTGTTCCAGTTCGTACACCAGATGCGAGGCGGCGCGACACATATACTCGATCGCATCCTGATCGCCCAGATAGTCACTACCCTTGATCGTGTCGTACATATGCCAATGCCAGTTGTCTGGCGACACGTTGGCGAGTGCGGCATTGACGCCGCCTTGCGCCGCGACCGTATGTGAGCGGGTAGGAAATACCTTGGACACGACCGCGACGTGGGCATCGGCCCGCGCCAATTGCAATGCGGCGCGCAGTCCACCGCCGCCGGCGCCAATAATCAAGGTATCAAATCGTCGTATGGGTATGCTCATGAATGCATCAGTATCCGAATAAACCACAGGCCGCTGGTGACCAGAACGGCGCCCACCACGGCCATCGCCAGTAGGCGTAGACTGATCGGTTTGACGTAATCCATTAGTACGTCACGCACACCGACCCAAGCGTGAACCAACAAGGAGAAACAAAACAGTGCGGCAAAATTGGTCACCCAGGGGTTGGTGATCCATGCCTGCCACTGCGCATGATTTTGCGGTGCGTCGAAAATAAAATGGTTTGCCAGAAACAGGAAATATCCGGCGAGATACAGCGCGGTAAGTCGTTGGATAATCCAAGCCTTCAGGCCATAGGCTCGGCGGCTCATTGCAGCAACACCAACACGATGACAGTTACCGTAAATCCAGCGATATTGACCACCCAAGCGCTGGTTTTTGCGCTCGCGG
>DTRM01000106.1:1635-2600 GCA_012965975.1 Chromatiaceae bacterium
ATAGGAAACGGATACCGGCGAATAGATGATGGATCACACTCCATAACACCAGCCCAAGCGGGATTTGAAACCAGACGGTTGCTGCGAGATCAACCACCCATTGGTAACCCGATTCACTGCTCAAGGAACGATCAAGTAGAAACGCCATCAGAGGGATCGCGAGAAACAGCAGTATCCCGCTGAGGCGGTGCGCGATCGAGACCCATGCGGTGACCGGCATCCGAATACGCAGCAAATTAAGATAGATGGGCCCTTCGCGTCGATGTTTCATTTCTTATTGCTATTGCTTCCGGAAGGTACGCTGCCACGCTCAATTTTCACACAGTATAGCCAATACTTGTGACGGGGGCATAGCCAAAATTCCAGACACTGTATACTGGCCGGATGAATACGGAATGGCACGATTTTTTACGCACTCAGGCGGCTGAAGTTATGCCCGACAGGTTGGATGTCCACTTTGAATCAACCCCGGACCCTGTCGATGGGTTTTCTCTATGTGATTTGAGTTATCAGGGACTGATATCCCTGAGCGGCGCCGATGCCGCCTCATTTTTGCAGAGCCAGATCAGCAATGACATCAACGACATCACCCCCAGCCATAGTGGGCTTGGGTCCTACTGCGTACCGAAGGGGCGTATGTTGGCGATCTACCGAGCTTTTTATATTGATGAGGCGGTGGTGTTGCAGCTGCCCATACAAAGAGTCGCCCCGGTGATACAGCGAATGAGTATGTTTGTTCTTCGTTCCGACTGCACCATCGCCGACCTTAGCGACGATTGGGTGCGCATGGGTTTGATAGGTTCGGGCGCTACCGCGTGGTTAACCGCCGAGCATGGGCTTGATGGTTTGGCTGTCGACGGCGTCACCCGTACGAGTTTTGGCGTGGTTATTCGTCATCCCGGTATCGAACCTCGTTATGAGTTGTTCGTTAATCCCGGGATCGCTCAGGATCTTTGGCAGCAACC
>DTRM01000107.1:0-10056 GCA_012965975.1 Chromatiaceae bacterium
AGCGACACCGTTGGCAACATCAGTTGCACAAGCAGCAGGTGCGGTGCTGATCAGTGCGGTGTCCAGTGTGGTAGTCGCTATTGGTACTGGACCGACTGGGTACCTGGCCTTGTTCATACCGTCAGATGCGGGCAGTGCACCGTAGCCTGCAACGGTTGCTTGGTCGATAACGTCAGAAATCGACATACCGTATGAAAACGCGCCGTAGAAACCGCTTGCGTCCAAGATCAGGCTAACAGGAATACCATTGTTGCCATTCCAGTTGAAGCCCATGTTGACCTGAACCAAACCATTCTCTGGATTTGGATTGCCGCGCTCATCAAGAACCGGATCAATAACCTGCATGGTGATGATAGTCGCCACAGCCGGGCCGCCCGCGAAGAAGTCAAAGGGATTGATCGTTAAGGAAATCTGGCCATCACCGTACACGAGATTGCCAGATATTTGTGTGCGGCGGCCGTAGCCCCAAGTAGGATCGCCATAGTAAGGGTAGCTGCTGTTCAGCGAAACCATACCACTACTATTTAGGATGGTGAACAGACCAGACCAGTCAAAGTAATAGAGGTGGGCTTGTACGTCGATTGCGGTGGTTCCCACCGCGGTTGTTATGGCCGCTGCCAGCACCGTACTTTTGCTGTTCATACTGTGTCCTTCATTGTTTTCCCTTTGGTCGTCACCTAAAAACTTACATGCAATATTCATTCCGAGAGGCAGTCAGGCCAATGGAATCAGTCACTTAACGAGATGCGGCCAACGGAGTCTGTTGGGGCAGAAACGAGTTTGTAAAGAAACCTGACATACCCTCCGTGCGGGTGATTCTGGCAGATGCCAGTTAATCGCGAAAATTATTAAACTGCAGTGGCAGTCCCAGTTCGGCTTTCTTGAGTTCGGCCATCATGCTTTGCAGGTCATCACGTTTCTTACCGGTGATACGGACCTGTTCACCTTGAATCGCGGCCTGAATTTTTAGTTTGCTGGCCTTGCTTATTTTGACAATCTTCTTCGCGGTGTCTTTGTCGATGCCTTGCTTGACGGCAATCACTTGTTTGGCCTCG
This sequence comes from Chromatiaceae bacterium, assembly GCA_012965975.1. Classification (GTDB taxonomy): domain Bacteria; phylum Pseudomonadota; class Gammaproteobacteria; order DTRM01; family DTRM01; genus DTRM01. The sequence continues at coordinate 1,056 of DTRM01000107.1, forward strand.
GCGAGGTTGCTGGAGATGTCGCCGGGTTCAAGTGAGGTGATGTCGATCTCACGTTTGGCCAGTTTGCTGTGCAAAATATCCCGCACTTGATGCACCTGAAATTCACTCGGCGCAACGATGGTGAGTTCGTTGTCCTTTCTCTCTATTCGGGCATCGACACCTTTAAAGTCAAAGCGGTTGGTGAGTTCACGGTTGGCTTGGTCGACGGCATTGGTTAGCTCGTGGGCATCAACTTCAGATATAACGTCAAATGATGGCATGGCTTTTCCTCATAAATAGTGATTTTGTTACCAGTGTTTCCAGACAGGTTCGATGTCGGCAGGTAGTGCCGCAAGACGCCCAAGCGAGATATACCGAATCGATGGATCATGGAAATCAGAACCAACGGAGCCTTTGAGTTGATAGCGTGCCGCATAGCCCGCGCAGGTCATGTTCTCTTGCGCCGTGTGAGAGCCACACACGACCTCTATCGCATCACCACCGAACCCGGAAAATGCGGTCAGTACTTTGCGCAACCAGCTTCCGGTGAGTTGGTAGCGTAACGGGTGGGCGAGGACCGCAACACCGCCAGCCTCATGAATCCAGCGTACCGCCTCGCTCAGGTCCGCCCACGTCATTTTTACGTAACCAGGTTTACCGCTGACCAGATAGTGCTTGAAGATGTGGCGCATGTCTTTGCCCAAGCCGCGTTCAAGCAATACGCGGGCGAAATGAGTGCGCGTAATCATACCGCCCTCCGTGAGTTCGGTGGCACGTTCGAGTGTGCCTTCGATGCCGGCTTTGTGCAGGCGATCCGCGATCTTCTCGGCGCGGCCAACCCGTTGTTCACGCAGTATGACGAGCCCATCTTGTAGCGGCTGATGGGCGCTATCGATGCCGAGGCCAACGACATGAAACAGGCGATCGCTCCATGACGTGGAGATCTCAACGCCGGGGATAAGCTGCAGGCCAAGTTGATCGGCGCATGCCTGTGCTTCGCGCAGTCCATCGGTGTTGTCGTGGTCCGTGAGTGCCAGCATTTCCACCCCGTTTTTGTGAGCACGCTCAACCACTTCCGTCGGTGTCAGGGTGCCGTCTGACACGCTCGAGTGGCAGTGCAGATCGACTGTAGAAATGGGCGTAATCGGATTCATCTACCTACAGATTCTACACCGATTATCTGTTACGCTTTTACGCGATCCTTATGATGTTCAAAAAATCACTCATTACCTGTCTTTGCGTGGCCTCACTAGCTGGGCCTGTGCGTGCCGACTTCACGTCGATGATGCCGGATCCGGGTGATGCGGCGAGCGCCATGGTGTGGATGATGCGCACCATGATGAGCATGTTCAATATATTGACCGGTGATGAGGACTTTGATTTCAGCGCCGGGGTCGGAACACCCGGCAGTCGCGGCGGGTTTGGGCAGGGAGTCGGCCCAATGACTGGCATGGGTATGCCCTTGGGCGCTGGTTGGCCGGGGATGTCTCCGATGTCTCAGTGGGGCAACCCCGGTGTGGTGCCATGGCAGGACAAAGCCCAAAAATGGGTGGACAAGGGACGTTCTGCGCTGCGATCCCATCCCGTGGAGGGCCGCTGGGTGGGGCAGGGCGGTTCAGAATTTAGTTTGATCAGCGGTAAGATGCGAATGGCATTGGCTGGGCGCACCATGATGGAAGGCCCCTACCGCATTCGTAACAATCTGATTGCGGTGGCACTGCCAAACAGACGTGGCGGGATTCTTTTTCGGTTTGAGTTACGCAACAACATGTTGGCGTTGGCAAACCAGTTCGGTCAGCTGATGTTTTTTCAGCGCTACTCAGAGTCTAACCGCCCATCCACATCAACGGTGGTTCGCTAAGCAGAGCGGCCTGTTCTCGCAGTTCGAGAATATGATCATCCCAGAAGCGGCGGGTATTGAACCACGGGAATGCCAGCGGAAAGGCCGGATCCTCCCAGCGACGTGCGAGCCAGGCAGCATAATGAATCATGCGCAGGGTGCGCAGTGCCTCGATCAGATTCAATTCACGTGCGTCAAAGTGATGAAATCCGGTATATCCTTCCAATAGTTCATCAATCCCTGCCGTCATATCGCTGCGGTCACCGGACAGGAACATCCACAGATCCTGAATCGCGGGGCCGGTACGCGCATCATCAAGGTCGACCACATGGGGTCCATCTTCCGCCCACAGAATATTGCCGGGATGAAAGTCACCATGCAAACGAATAGTTTGAACCTCCCCAGCGCGTGCCTCACAACTTTGAATTTCGGTAACCAGATCTTGAGTCAGCGTGTCATAGACGGTCTCCAGTTCCATCGGCAGTAGCCCTGAGTCGAGTACGTAGCGGGAGGCATCGATGCCAAACGCCTGTGTCGACAGGACGGGGCGATGTTGAAAGTCGCGCGTTGATGCCACCGCATGCATACGACCCACGAAGCGTCCCATCTGCAATAGGTGATCGGGGTTGTCGAGCTCGGGGGGACGCCCGGTTTGTCGTACATAGAGGGCGAAGCGAAAGTGGTCGTGGTAACGCAAGGTGTTGCCGTTAGCGGCAGGTAACGGTGCGATCACCGGGATTTCCAGATCAGCCAACTCCTGAGAAAAGGCGTGTTCTTCGAGTATGGATTCGTCGGTCCAGCGCTGCGGTCGGTAGAACTTTGCAATCAGTGGTGACTGATCTTCAATACCAATCTGGTAGACGCGGTTTTCATAACTGTTAAGCGCAAGAATACGGCCATCGCAGACAAAATCGCTGTTTTCGACGGCGTCGAGAATCTGGTCGGGGTTTAGCGCGGTAAAGGCGCGGGTGTTGTCGTCGGTTTGCACAGTGCCGACATCATACTCGCATCACAGTCGCGGTGGGACAGTCGGGTCGGTTTTAGTCGCTGCAAGATTGCAACAGCGCCTCGAACTCGGTGGCACTGATGGGTTTGCTAAACAGATAGCCCTGAAAAATATCACGGCCTTCATTGACCAAAAATTCATGTTGATCGAGAGTTTCAACGCCCTCGGCAACGACGGTCAGACCAAAGCTGTGTCCCAGCGCGATGATCATTTTTGCCAGCGTCAGGCTGTCTTTATCATTCGGCAGGTCCATCACAAATTCCCAACGCTCATCGGTCAGGGTGTTGCATACGTATACGGGTTCTTCACGAAACACCGCGTTGTCGCAGGATCCGGCTTCGGGCCCTGGTTGTAGACCATTGAGTGCCTCGATGGCTGCCTTTGGAATGCTCGGTGCACAGCGGACGTCGAGCGACGTATGGTCATCGTTAAAGAGCATGATAGACGCAACGGAATCAGGCGGTAATCGTTCCGCAGCACGACATAAACTATTTAGGGTTTTTCGTCGTCGAGAGGCACAGCGACGTCATACAGAATGTTGCGCTGCATTTGCAGCAGCAGCGACATTTGCTTAGGGCTGATCTCTTGCGGCGTGATATTCTGTTTGCGATTCGTTTGGTTCATACGTCAATAATACGGTTGGGTGCTGCCCCTCTGATTTGTAACGCCTGTTAGGTGGCAATGCTTAGCTGTTTCGGGGGTCGCTTGGGTCGAGGCTTAATCGCGAGATCGTGGCATACAACCTGTTGTTAAATATGATTTTTAATTTTTCTAAACCCTTGAGGTATAGGTCAGAGCGACGCTGATGCGACCCACGATTTTGCTCATGCTGGCCGTCATAGCGGCCATCTACTTTTTATTACGCTGGTTCGTCCGCAGCTCGCCTGACTCGATCGTGCGTTTTGTTCGTTGGTTGCCGGTTACGGTGGTGGCCACGATTCTGGCCTATCTGGCCGTGACTGGGCGGTTGCACTGGTTGATCGCGGTGTTCGGCGCGGCATTGCCGTTTCTGCGCCGTGCGCTGGGTTTGCTGCGCTACATTCCACTGATTCGGAGCCTGTTTACCAGTGCCCGTGCGGGTCAGCAGCAGGACCAGACCAACCAGCGTAATCCCGGTTCTGGTCAGACGCCGGGTCCGTCATCTGGTGAGATGAGCGTAACAGAGGCGGCTGAGATTCTTGCGGTCGAGCCAAACGCCGGTCGTGAGGAAATTATCACGGCGCACAAGCGCTTGATGCAAAAAATGCACCCGGATCGAGGTGGATCCGACTATCTGGCGGCCAGAATCAATCAGGCGAAAGGCGTATTGTTGCGGAACCTCTGATATGATTTGCCCGATTTTGTTTATTGCTCGTTTTCACAGAGGTATCAAATGGCATCCGAGATTGATGAATTGACGGTCAACTACACCGAGGACGGTCAACTGGTGGTAAAAGAACTGGACAAGGTGGTGCTGACCAAGGGCGCCTGGTCAACGATTATGTATCGTTATCAGGACTGGGATCGCAAGAAAGAAATATATGGTCCGGACAAATACACCATTCGGCGCTATCAAAAGCGTAACGGCGAGTATGCGCCAAAGTCGAAATTCAATATCTCGAGTGCGGCCCAGGCCAAGTCGGTCATCGAAGCCTTGCAGGGTTGGGTTAGCGAGGACTAGTGGTCTATTGTTCAGCGCGTGTTCATGTGGGTGTGACAGACTGAACCTGTATTCCATACAGAGGTCGTGACGATGTGTACATTGAACATTGAACTAATCCGCGGATGGCTGCTGACGGGCCTGATGTTGGTATCCATTTCGGCGGTGGCGCATGACAATGAGTCAACGATGAATCGTGTCTCATTTCAGGTCGAGCGCTCTGCCGAGGTCTCCAATGATTGGGTGACCGCGACACTATCTGTGACCGATGAGGATCCGCGTCCCGAGCGGCTTGCCAACACCATCAATACCACCATGCGTTGGGCGCTGGATGAAGCACAGCGACACGATCAGGTTAAAGTCAGTAGCGGTGGTTATCAGACCTATCCCGTGTATGAAAAAGAGCGTGTGCGTCGATGGCGCGCGTCGCAGCAGCTGATTCTACAGGCCGGCAATGTTGATCGTCTCAGCAAGTTGATTGGGGTGTTGCAAGAAAAACTGCAATTGCAGTCGATTGCGTTTTCGGTGTCGCCCGAGTCACGTACACGGATGGAAGACGGTTTGATTACGGACGCGCTGGCTGCGTTTCAGGCGCGTGCCGAGTTGGTGCAACAGGGTCTGGGTGCAAAAGGTTATGAGACCGTTAAGTTGGCGGTGAATTCCGGCGGTGGATCACGACCGATGCGTCGTGCGATGGCCTACAATGAAATGGCCAGGAGTCATGATGCAGCACCACCGGTCTTTGAAGTGGGCACCAGTCGCGTGAGCGTCCAGATTAGCGCAACGATTGAGCTTAATTAAGTAAACGTTCTAGCCAATTTGTTCGCGAGCCACGCACTCGTTTCTCATGTAGCAGAAAGCAACTGTGGTTGGAGCTGACACGGCGGAGTGTTTGTCGTTGGCAAGATCCAGTTCGACTTCTGCGAATGACCCATTGGTCACGGTGTACCCAAGAACAAAGCCCAGAGTAAACAGTATTGCTTTGTATGTCGCATGCATAGTACCTACCTCTTGTACGTTCGCTGCTGTACTAAAATCGCTGCAACATCTGTTCCAGTTTTATTAACTCTATTTAAATCAATAAGATGCGATAATGCCGGTGTTGGGGTTCGCCCCTAAGTGTAAAAAAACGTGACAACGAACAGGGACTTACCGGGAGATCAGACTGGTGTTGGCGGCATCGATCAGGTCATCGATACTCACGGCTCCAGACAGTTTATGCGTTCCGATCAGGGTCGTCGGAACGGCGCTGATACCGAGTTTGGCCGCTTGCCGCAGGTGTTGTTGTAGCTGCTCGGCGTATTGTTGTTCGCCCCACGCGCGCGCCACATGATCGTTTGTCATACCAGCACGCTGAGCAAGCTCGCGCAGGAACGTTGGGTCGCCAATATCATTTCCATGCGCAAAGTATTCATCGAACAGCGCTTCGTGCAAGCGGTAATAGACATCATGTCCGGCTTCCTTCGCGGCTTCTGCCAACAGTAGCGCTTGGTGGGAGTTGACGCTACGAGTCACCGGTGCCAGCGGCAAATTTTCTTCAGCGACGATTTGCTCGAGATTGCTCATCATCTGTGACCATTGCTCAGGAGAATAACCCAGATCGCTAACCGACTGACCGTCGTTCGGCGTCTCGGGATGAATCTCAACATGACACCAGTTGACCAGCACATTAAAGTGTTCACGCAGCCGGTTGATGCGGCGGTTCCCGACATAACAGAATGGACAGATGTAATCGGAAAATACTGTGATCTTGAGTTCTGGCTTAGCCACAGGAGAAGTATACTCAAGAAACCCCCTCTCACCTTGAACCATCGATATGTTGAACCGAAAGCCAGACTACGAGCGCGATAATCTGACCAATCTGATGGCGTCGATTGGGCTGGCGTTTGGACGCAAGCCGGGACGTTATCCTGCGTTGGATAGCGGCTGCTTGACTGAGCTTGATCAAGCTCAACACGTGGTGTTGCTGGTGATCGACGGCCTGGGTTATCGCCATATACGCCGAAATGCTCAGGGAGGGGTGTTCAACGCTTATCTCAAAGGCTCGTTAACAACGGTGTTTCCCGCCACCACCGCCACGGCAGTGACCACGCTGATGACCGGCGTGGCACCGCAGCAGCATGGCCTGACCGGATGGTATATGCGGCTAAGTGATCAGGATAACGCCGTCGCGGTATTGCCTTGGCGTCGTCGCGATGGCGAGACCCCGGCGGGGCTGGCGCAGGAGTTGCATACGGCCTTGCCGTTTGTCGAGGGGCTGGAGGTTGACGCGGTTGCGATCTTACCGCAGAACCTCACCGCGTCGGCTTACTCCCGAGCGTATTATGGTCGCAGTCGTATGTTGGGATACGCGACTGCAGACCAGTGTTGGGATCAGATCGAAAATACTATTCGCATGGCCCAGCGTCGCAGTTTTGTGCAGGTCTATTGGCCGCGCCTGGATGCCCTGTCACATCAATATGGGGTGAACAGCCCTGAGGTATTTACGCATCTGATGGAGCTGGATCAGGCCTTTTATGATCTGCTGCAACGGCTGGAGGGCACCGATACCTGTGTCCTGGTAACGGCAGACCACGGTTTTATTGATGCCCCGGAAGCGCATCACCTTAGCGTCCATGAGCACCCCGATCTTGCACGCTGTTTACGTTCCCCTTTGTGTGGTGAGCCGCGAGCGGCCTATGCCTATCTCAATGCGGGATCTGAGGCGGTATTTGACGAGTTGATCGCCACGCGGTTCCAGCATTGTGTCGAATCGGTTGCCAGCGAGACCTTGTTGCAAGCGGGCTGGTTTGGACTGGGGAACGCTCACCCTGAACTCAAACATCGAATCGGCGATCGTGTGCTTTTGATGAAGGATGACTGGATAATCCACGACCGCAAGGCGGATGAATCAGGATTCAACATGATCGGTGTGCACGGCGGTGTGAGCGCCGATGAACAGATGGTGCCGCTGATCGCAGCGAGGGTCTAGCCGCCTATTTCAGTTTGCGCATCTTCTGGTCAAGCCAGCTAAGGATATTTTTGATTCGGTGCGGTTCATCGATGTGCACTTCCAGTTCTCGCACCATACCGCGTAAGTCATAGCTAAGGGCGCGAAACGCATCCGCACGTTCCTGATAGTAGGCCAGATCACGATACAGAATTTTGATTTCCTGTACTGGGTCAATCGGTGCCTTGCCACCGCCGGCCTTGATGCGCAGTGCCTTGATCAGCACGTCATCCTTGATCTGTTCGACCACATCGATCATTTTTGATCCGGTGAAATCGGTGTCGGGATAGACGTGGCGAAGTTCCGAAACCAGAACTTTTCCATCGATTTCGGTCAAGGTATCTACTTCGATCAGACGATATATTTCATCAGTGCTGACCCCCACAAAATGCGCAGCACGGTGTACAGACAGAGCGCGATCCATTACTTACCTATCACTATAGTTGTAGCCCACAATTGCTATTGTAGTCGGTCTTTGCACGCTCGACTTGAATAGTTTTCTCGCGCACATCAAGCAGTGCCTTTTCAATTACTTCAATGCCCACGCCGGGTTCGCGGGTATGTTCGCTCATGGCTCGTCGCCATTGTTTGGCCCCCGGTTCGCCCTTGTACAGACCGATCATGTGCCTGGCCATATGTGCGAGTGGAACCCCCCGTTTCATGTGTTGCTGAATATACGGAAGATAGGCGTCAACCACGGCTTCGCGAGTGGCGATGGCGGCGCTGGAGCCAAACACGGTTTGATCGACGTCCGCCAGACTGTAGGGGTTGTGATAGGCCTCGCGACCCACCATCACACCATCAAAATCGCGCAGATGTTGCTGCACGTCTCGCTGGTTTTCGATGCCGCCATTAACGACAAAGGCCAGTTCGGGATAGTCGGCCGTCAGTTGCCGTACGCGCGCGTATTGCAGTGGAGGCACCTCACGGTTTTGCTTGGGGCTAAGGCCCTTGAGCCAGGCCTTGCGTGCATGCACGATGAAGGTTTTACAGCCCGCTGAGGCGATGGTGGCGACGAAATCTGACAGGTGTTCATAGCTGTCGAGATCGTCGATTCCAATGCGGTGCTTCACGGTAATCGGAATCGAGACACTGGCCGTCATCTGTTCAACACAGTCCGCTACGCGCTGTGGTTCAGCCATCAGGCAGGCGCCAAACTGGCCAGACTGGACGCGGTCGCTGGGACATCCCACGTTGATATTCACCTCATCAAAGCCGGCCTCTTCTGCCAGTTTGGCGCAGGTGGCCATAGCGTGCCGGTCGCTGCCCCCCAATTGCAGTGCCAGCGGGTGTTCGCTGGAGTCAAACCCCAAAAAACGCAGGCGATCGCCATGAATCAATGCCCCGGTGGTGACCATTTCGGTGTACAGGCGCACCTGACTCGACAGCAGACGCAGAAAAAAGCGGTCGTGCCGGTCGGTGCAATCCAGCATTGGGGCAATACAATAGGTGTGCGGTGACATAACCGCTATAGTATCCCGTTTCGGGTTCCGGCAGAGCGTTGCAAGCGATGGTGACGACATGTGATGTGGTGGTAATCGGTGGTGG
>DTRM01000107.1:10066-27038 GCA_012965975.1 Chromatiaceae bacterium
CTTTTGTCGGCGATGTCATGCAAGGTAAAAGACGCTATTCAGAGCTTCGCCAGCGTCAAGGTGTGCGTTCTGGAGCAACACAGTCTGCCACGGTACAAGGTGTGTGGCGGCGGTCTGGTACGGCGCGTACACGATTTGTTACCTCAAGACCTCGATCTGCCGATGGAACATTACTGCACCAAGGTGAGTATGCGTTTCCAGCCCGACGGTCGACAACTCGATATTGAGACATCGTCGTCCGTGGTAAATATGACCATGCGCGACCAGTTGGATGCGGCATTGCTTGCCAGTGCCGAGCGTGCGGGTGCCAAGGTCATTAGTGAGTGTGAGGTGTTGTCGCTGCAACCCGCTCAGTCTGGGATAGAGCTTGCGACCAGTCAAGACATCTACAAGGCAGATTACGTGGTGTTGGCGGCGGGGGCGGCAACCCGTTTGGCAAGCGATGCGGGCTGGAGCGAGTCGCTGGAACGAATCCCTGCGCTGGAGCTTGAGGTAGACGTCGATGATGACACGCTGGCGCGTTTTCAGGGGCAGGCGATATTTGATTTTGGGGTAATACCTCAAGGCTATGCGTGGGTGTTTCCCAAACGGCGACATTTGTCTATTGGCGTGTTATCCGTCAATCGGCACAAGCCGGGATTACAGGCTCATGTGCGAGATTACATGCGACTGTTGAAAATTCAGCCCCTGCGGGAGCCGACGTTCCATGGCTATGTGATTCCGGTGCGACCGCGTTCACGCTGTCTTGCCCAAAACCGGGTGTTGCTGGTGGGCGATAGTGCGGGCCTCGCTGATCCGGTGACGCTTGAGGGGATCAGTCATGCCTTGATCAGCGGTGAGTTGGCTGCGCAGGCGTTATGTGACGCGTCCGCCGGCCGGGTTGAGGTGACTTACAACCAGCTGATTGATCAGCAGATACGCCCGGATCTGGAGGCGGCCGCGGTGTTGGCGCGCGTATTGTATGGCCCGGCGATGTCGAGCGCCCGGTTTGGCGGCGCGATGGGGCGACGCGCGGTGGCTTTTGTCGGCGATGTCATGCAAGGTAAAAGACGCTATTCAGAGCTTCGCCAGCGCCGAGCATGGCGTGTGATTGAAGCGCTTCTCGGATAATGAGAACATCAGCGCGTTATTGATTCGGAAATTTTGCTCATGGACTTTGACCAATTACTGCAGGCAACACAGGTTTGGGCTGGCGAGAACGCCTGGATTTTTCAGGTATTTATCGTTGTCTTTTTTGTGCTGCTATTTAACTTCGTGCAGCGGCGGGTGCTGCGCAAGCTGCACGATCGCCTCAAACGGACACGTAACCCGTGGGATGACGCGGTCATTCAAGCGGTGCAACGGCCCTTGTCGCTGATGATCTGGGTGGTTGGCATCTCCGTCGCAGCCGGTATCGCGGCGCAGAAGAACGACGCATCAGGATTGTTTTCCGCCATTGGTCCGCTGCGTGAAGTGGCCGTCATCGCCTGCATTGCGTGGTTCATGGTACGGGTGATCGCGAACTTCCAGGACAGTGTGCACATTGGTGAAGAGGGCATGGACCACACCACGGTCGATGCATTGAGCAAACTCGCACGCGCATCCGTGGTGATCACCGCCGCACTGGTTGTGTTGCAGACATTGGGTTTCAGTATCTCCGGCGTGCTCGCCTTTGGTGGCGTCGGCGGCATTGCGATTGGCTTTGCTGCGAAGGATCTGTTGGCCAACTTTTTCGGTGGCTTGATGATCTATATGGATCGACCCTTCTCAGTCGGCGACTGGATTCGTTCCCCCGATCGCGAGATCGAAGGTACGGTGGAAAAAATCGGTTGGCGCCTGACCTGTATACGCAGTTTTCAGAAGCGCCCGATCTATGTGCCTAACTCCGTGTTCGCGACCATTGTGGTCGAAAACCCGTCGCGCATGAGCCACCGTCGCATTAACGAAACCATCGGTGTGCGCTATGTGGATGAAGGGAAATTTCCGGAGATACTCAAGGATGTTGAGAAGATGCTCCGCAATCACGAGGAAATCGACGATTCTCAAACCCTGATGGTGAACTTCAATAAGTTTTCCGAGAGTTCGCTCGACTTTTTTATCTATACCTTTACCCACACCACCAACTGGGTGCGTTATCACCAGATAAAACAGGACGTGTTATTTCGCATCGCCTCGATCATCGGTTCTCATGGCGCTGAAGTCGCGTTCCCAACCTCAACAATTCATGTGCCAGAGGGCATTCAGGTAGGCCCAGAGGTGACTACCTGATAGAGGATAAGGGGCAGCCGCGCGATGGTGAACACGACGGGGTGTGTCGATGCATTGAAGGTTTCCGATACATCATGGGTGGTGCTTGCCAGTAGGCGCGCGGCGGGTAGCGCCAATAGGGAGACATCCGCGGTGGAGGGGAACGATGCAACATCGGGGCCTTGTGGTTGCCACCCAAGTTGAAGCAAAAGCTAAAGGCAGACACCGGTTGCGACAAACCTATCAGCACCGAAGCCAGTAATACCAATAGGGTTTTGTGCGGCGCTATCATTGATTATTCGGCATCGGGTTTGGGGAAATCGTTAAACGTATCCTTGATGCGTTGCGACATGATCAACTCATAGATAATGTAGAGCGCGATGCCGAGCTGGATCCAGGCGACCGTGTTCATCTCGTAGGCTTCGACCAAGAAAAAGGGAAGCGCAAGAATAATCAGATTCCCCGCGATTCCGATCATCAACAGGTTGCGCCCCTGATGCCACAGGCGGCGTACGCTATCTCCGGCCTCCGGATGACGCTTGACGAAGGCATACAAGATGGCCATGGCAGGAATCGATGCCAGCGCACCCATGCCCATCACCGCCTGTTGGCCCCCGTACACCAGTTCAATCAGGCCGGTGTGATCCTGCAGGTTGGTGATGGACATGATCATCACCACGTAGGGGCGCATCAGATAGAGCAGAATGAACCAGATCGTGCCGTTGGGGGCCAGACACAAATAACGATCATAAGCGGAGAAGGGATATTTTTGGTTCATAAGCGGTGGAGTGGTGTTGGTCTTTACGGCTAGTCTAGCCGATGTTGTGCAATGGTTGCACGTAGTCGTGGCCAGTCAAATGCCGGACCGGGATCCGTCTTTCGTTCCGGGGCAATATCACAATGGCCGACCGTGGTTTGTGGCGTGATACCTGGATAAGTCTGCATCAACAACGCGGCAACCTCACCCAGTGCGTCATACTGGGCATCGTCATAGGGTGTTTCATCGGTGCCTTCAAGTTCAATGCCGATGGAAAAATCGTTGCAACATTCACGGCACTGAAATGAGGACTCACCCGCATGCCATGCGCGGCGCAGGAATGGCACATATTGGACCAATTCACCATCGCGTCGAATCAGCAAATGCGTCGATACCTTGAGATGGCAAAGCTCGGAAAACGAAGGGTCCTGTGCCGGATCCAGACAATTGGTAAACAACTCGTCGATACAGGTACCGCCGAATTTTCCTGCAGGCAGACTGATGCCGTGGATGACGAGTAAGTCAATTGAACACTGGGGTGGGCGAGCGTTTTGATTGGGCGACTCAAGCTGTCGCGCGGGTTGTAAGATTCCGGTGGCACTGACGCTCAGATTCGGCATGGCAGACTTCGGTGGGGATGTGTGCTTGAATGCGACATATTAATGCAACGTATCAGCTTGTTGTGGCGAATACAAAGTGTTGGATTGGGTGCCAATGTTGGGAAAGATCTTGCACAAGAGGGGGCTGTCACAAACAGAATGAATGGCGGGGGTTCAAAATGAACATTAAAGTTTTTCTGAAGACATCACTGCTCGGTGGCGTGGTGGTGATCCTGCCGGTTGCGTTGCTGGTGTTTATTGCACGCTGGCTGGTGGAGCTGGTTGCCCAAGGCTTGCAGCCGCTGATCCGATTGTTGGACCCGGATTCGACCCTGCAATTGTATGCGGCGAATGGGGTCGCAATATTGGTGCTGGTTGGGACCTGTTTCGCCGTTGGTGTATTGGTGCGGACCCGGCTCGGTGGCTGGATCTACAGTATTCTGGAGGAACGCCTGTTAAAACGCGCCCCCGGCTATTCGCTGCTCAAAGATACCGTCAAACAGTTCATTGGCAATGAAACATCGCCATTTTCCTCCGTCGCGTTGGTCAGAATTTTTGGTAATGAGACCCGTGTGTCGGCCTTTATAACCGATACCCATCCCGATGGGAGTTACACGGTGTTTGTGCCCACCGGGCCGAACCCGACCTCGGGTAATATCTATCACCTCAAAGCCGAGTTTGTGGAGCCCATTGATGTACCCATTGAAGATACGATGCGTTCGATTATTAGTTGTGGCGCGGGTTCGACATTGTTGATCGAAGCCAGTGAGAAGGAGTAAGGGCAGATTATGAGCGTCGATTTATCCCGAGACGTCAGCATTGATGATATCAAGGCGGCGAGAGAACGCATCGCGACGGGCATCGATGTCACGCGTTGTGCGCATTCCATTCCGTTGTCGGAGTTGTGCGGCTGTCAGATCTATAACAAGGCCGACTTTCTGCAGCGTACTGGCAGCTTCAAGGAGCGTGGCGCACGCAACGCGATGTTATTGCTGGATGAGGAGCAACGTCGCAATGGTGTGATTGCGGCCTCTGCGGGTAATCATGCGCTTGGTTTGGCCTATCACGGTGCGCTGTTGGGGATTCCGGTCACGGTAGTGATGCCCGACTACGCTCCGCTGATCAAGGTATCAACCTGCCGTCGCCTGGGTGCCAATGTGATAATACACGGGGGTTCGTTTTCTGACGCACGAACCCAAGCCGATATACTGGCGGCCGACAACGGGTTGACCTATATACACGGTTTTGATGACGCAGCCATTATTGCAGGCCAAGGAACATTGGGGCTGGAGATTCTGGAGCAAGTGCCAGATCTTGACGCGGTTGTGGTGCCGATTGGCGGTGCCGGCCTGATTGCGGGTGTGTCGTTAGCTATCAAATCACTGCGACCTGAGGTGGAAGTCATCGGCGTCGAAGCAGAGAACACGCCCTGTTATTCAGCCGCCATGCGCAATGGTTCACCGGTGATGATCGAGTCACAACCGACCTTGGCGGACGGTCTGGCGGTGGGCCAGATTGGTGATCGTGCGTTTGCCATCGCACGCCAGCATGTGGATCGGCTGGTCAGTGTTACCGAACACGATTTGGCGCTGGCGGTCTATCGTCTGATGGAATTGGAGAAGAGTGTGGTCGAGGGCTCTGCGGCGGCACCACTCGCTGCGATCCTGTCGGGCAAACTCACTCATTTGAACGGCAAGAACGTTGCGTTGATTCTGTGTGGTGGCAATATTGATTTGACGATTCTGGATCGTATTATCGAATACGGCCTGGTTGCGGATGGTCGTTTGTGTCGTTTTACCGCAATGATCAGTGACCGTCCCGGGGGGTTGTCAGAACTTACACGACTGATCGCGTCAACGGGAGCGAGCGTTAAAGATATCGCGCACGATCGCGCATTTTCGGGCGCCGATATGGCGGCAGTAAAAGCTGTTTGTGTCGTCGAGACAACCGATCGCGATCATATTGATCGTTTACATGATGTGCTGCGACAAGCCGGAATAGAAATCGTATCTGAATAACTGATTCGTGTAGGAGCGGGCTTGCCTATAGGGATTTAGGTAAAGGGCGTGAGCAGGGATGCGGAAGCTTTGCCCGCGAACAATCCCGCGCTAAGATTTAGAACCGGTTAAATCCCAGAAGTAGGTACAGTCGAGGTGGGCGTGTACGGTTTGCAGTCCCGGGATGCCGCCATCGATCATTTTTCGGGCCGGTGTTTCACGACTGAAATGACGGTTGGTACGATTCAGCCAGCGTGCACCCATTTTTGCGCTGCGAGGAAACATGGTATTCAGCGAGCGGCCAATACCGAGCAAATGCATGGTACGTTTGCTGACCTCGGCATCGGTCGGTAGTGGTGTGTCATCGTGATAGCGGCGCAGCGACCGACTGCGAGTGCCTTCGGGTAGCCCCAACACCTTAACCTGATCACCGGGTGGGATTTCCCACTGGTCCAGTAACGACATAATATGACGGGTAAGTCGCAGTCGTTCTTCAAGATCAATTGTTTCTAACATGCTAACTCGCTAACCGGTACAACCGAATTTCTGACAAAATAGTTTAGAGTAATTAATAAGTATACCTGATGCGGGATAACTCGCCCATTTAGCCATTATATATTATATATAACAATGGCTTATGTAATTTATCGTGAGGCTGTAACCATGTCCGATGTCGTCCCTTTTACCATCGAAGCACTGGAGCTTGGTCCGATGGAAAACTTTGTCTACCTGATTCAGGATCGGGCCAGTGGCCGCGCGGCAGTGGTCGATCCGGCTTGGGATGTGCCTGCAGTGATCGATCTCGCCAGGCAACGTGATGTCCGCATCACCGATATTTTATTAACCCATAGCCATCACGATCACATCAACGGCATAGAGTCGGTACTCGATGAGTTTGATGCGCAGGTTCACCTGCTCAAATCCGAGGCGGAGTTTTGGGGTAACTATCTGGATATTCCCACGCTGCATCACGGCGGTGATGAGATCGTGATGGGCGATACTCGAATTGAGGTATTACACACACCAGGTCATACCCCGGGTTCTGCGTGTTATCACGTTGGCGATAATCTGATTACCGGGGACACGATGTTTGTGTTTGGCTGCGGGCGTTGTGATCTGTCCGGGGGTGATCCGGAACAGATGTTCAGCACACTGCGTCGGTTAGGTACGGATCTGGAGGGTGGAACGGTTATTTTACCGGGCCACAACTACGCCGAGAAAACCACATCGACCATGGGTGAGCAATGTGAAGGCAACCCGTTTATGCACTTTGATCAATGTGATGATTTTGTTCATTACCGCATGCACTATCACGGCAAACATCGTGACACACCGTATGGCCCAGTTGCTCTGGGTGAGGCGATGCCAGATTCGGATCGGAGTTAGTTAAGTAACGAGACGTGGCGCTCGAGTGAGATCAGGTGGTGACGGATTTCATCGCCGTCGCTCGCATCGGGACAGTAATCCAGATAGCTACGGTAGTCCGTCATCGCACCCCGCATGCATTCCATGCGCAGAAAAATGGTGCCGCGATCACGCATTTCCACCGGTAATTTCGGGTTAACCTGAAATATCAGCTTAGAGATAGACAGGGCTTTTTCGTAATTTTCTTTCTGAAAGTAGATTGCTTTTAGGTTGCGCAACATGCGGACTAAAATGTCCCGTTTGTGGCTTGGTGCAAGCAGTGATTCCAAGTCTGGACGCTCACTTTCTTCTTCATACAGTTCTTCCAGACGCTGTTCCAGATCTTCGTTGCTGAGCGATGCGCCTTTGAGGAAAGGATCGAGGATGATTTCAGAATGGCCGGTATCAAATTTGACCAGAAAATGGCCGGGGAAGGAAACGCCCTCAAGAGGCAGGCCCAAACGCTGTCCGATTTCCATGTAGAGCAATGATAGTGAAATTGGTGCGCCTAAATGGCGATCCAGAAGGTCACTAAAAAAGGTATTGCGAGGGTCATAGTAGTCATCGACATTGCCGGAAAAAGACTGTTCTTCGAAAAGATAGTTGTTGATCTCCTCGATGACCGCTTCGGCGGTGTGGTTTCCGAACAGACGATCACGAACCTCATTGGTGTGATGATCGATCTGATTGAGATAGCGATTGATGTCCAGTTCTGGATACTCTGTTTGGGCAATCAGTAAGGCAGCGCGAGGCAGATCGATGGAGGCATCTGGCAGTTTCATTAACCGTGCAAAGCGTTCTTCAGCAGATTCCATGATAACCCGTGTTCCCCAGTTCGTTGGCCGAACAGAAGACCCTTGCTGGTCATTCGGTTCAGCGAGATTGGAATTAGCGGATGCATGTTGTTGCCCGCCTACGAATACAATATCGGCCACCCTCATCAGGTCTGAAGTTTTTGTGTGGGGTCTGGCAATAGAGTCGACAGGCCCGTGTTTTCGGTATGGGTGGGGCGGGTACCGCTATGGGCGCGGTGGCTGGCTCAGGATGCGAGTGGGGTGTGATCGGCCTACAGCGTGGAGCCGCTGTTGGCCGATCAGCACTGGTATGAAATGAGGTTGGCCAGTATCGGCGTATGGGTCAGGCGAAACCTGAAGCAGACTGGGCAAATAGCTTGATTAAAACCCCTGTCCAACGACAGGGGTTTTAGGATTAAAAACGGATCTGCGCCGTTTATTTGATCTCGAGTAGTTCGATCTCAAATATCAGGGTCGAATTTGGTTCGATCAGGCCGCGACGAGGGGCGCTGCCGTAGGCGAGTTCAGAGGGGATAGTTAACTCCCATTTGCCGCCGATCTTCATTAACTGCAATGCCTCGGTCCAGCCTTTAATCACGCCGCTAACCGGAAAGTCGGCGGGTTTGCCGCGACTGTAGGAACTATCAAACTCCTGACCATCGATCAGCGTGCCCTTGTAATGGGTGCTGACTTTGCTTTGCAGGGTAGGGCTGTCGCCATCACCCTCGCGCAGGATTTTATATTGCAGACCCGAGTCAGTGGTTATCACACCTTCCTTAGCCGCATTTTCTAGGAGAAAGACTTCGCCGGCCATTTTATTCTTTTCTGCCTCAACTGCCTGACGTTTTGCAGCTTCCATGCGGGCTAGTGCCTGATACTCATGTTTTGCCTTGGCCATTTCGCTCATATCCAGCCGTGTGTCACCGGCGGTTTCATCGCGCATACCCTGAATCAGGGCATCGGTATCGAGATCGAGTCCACGGTTTTTTATGGATCTGGCGACGTCGACGCCAATGGCATAACTGGCCTTATTTTTTAGTGTGTCGAGTTCCATATCGGCGATGGCGATGGAGGGTAATAACAATGCGATAACCGCTAACAGTTTTCGTGACATGGGAATATTCCTAGATTGTAGACAGGGATAGTGTAGCAGCCAAAACCGATATTGAGGCGAAAAAAAACCTCCCCGATGGGAGGTTTTCTAAGTTCAAGTCCGAGCTAAATTAGCTAAGGTTGGACTGAATGGTTTGAACCACTACATCGCTTGAGGTTGCCTGAATGTCAACCAGCGAACCTTCTTTACCGTAGTAGTCAACCAGCGGTGCAGTCTGCTCGGTGAAGGTTTCCAGACGCTTGGCAATAGCTTCTTCAGTTTCATCATCACGCTGGATAACCGGGCTGCCACACTTGTCACAGATGCCTTCCTGCTTCGGTGGGTTGCTCTTGACGTTGTAGATTTCCTGACAAGATGAGTTGTTGCAGGTGCGACGTGTGGTTAGACGATCCATCACCACGTCACGCGGTACGTTCAGGTTAACCACCATGTCCAGGCTAATGCCCATGTCAGTCAGTAGCACCTTCAGCGCATCGGCCTGCGGAATGGTGCGCGGGAAGCCGTCGAGCAGAAAACCGCTTTTGCAGTCGTCTTCTTTCAGACGTTCGCCCATGATGCCCATGATCAGGTCATCGGATACGAGCGCGCCAGAGTTCATCGCTGTCTCGGCCTGTTTGCCCAGCTCGGTGCCAGCCTTGACCGCGCCACGCAGGATGTCGCCAGTCGAAATCTGTACTGAACCATCAATAGCGGTCAGCAGCTTCGCGACCGTGCCCTTACCAGCGCCAGGGGCGCCCAATAGAATTAGTTTCATTTGGTTATTTCTCGAGTTAAGTAGTGGAATTCAGATACCGCCGGTATCAACGCGCGCATTTTCCTACATTTCACCGGTGTTTATCCAGCCTGCCGGTTTAATGCCGGGATAGATAAAATTTTTACTTAATTTTCAAATGCTTAAATCAGTGATGCTGAGTTGATTACAGAGTTTTCAGCAGGACCTTTGACTGGCGTTGAAAGTTGTACAGCTTGCGCCGGGCAACCGGGAGTTTTTTCAGGTCACAGGTCTTGAAGCCACGTTCACGAAACCAGTGCGTGGTTTGGGTGGTCAAGACAAAGAGTTGGGTGATGCCCAGACGTTCGGCCTCGCGCTCGACCATTTCCAGCAACACGTCGGCGCGCCCGTTGTTGCGATAGTCCGGGTGCACGGCGAGACAGGCTAGTTCCGCGGCGTTCTGATTGTCCATCGGGTACAGGGCGGCACACGCGATGGTCATGCCATCTCGTTCAATCAACGTGAAGTGATCAATCTCCATTTCCAGACGCTCGCGTGATCGGCGCACTAGAACCCCCTGTTCTTCAAGCGGTGAAATCAGTTCGAGCACGCCTCCAACATCGTCGATGTGGGCCTTGCGCAAGCCTTCATAAGGTCGCGCTGTGACCATGGTTCCTGTGCCATCGCGAGTGAACAGTTCCAGTAACAGCGCGCCTTCATCACGGCGCGGAACCAGGTGAGCGCGATGCACTCGGGTTTGGCAGGCATTGATGCAGCAGCGCAGAAGCTCAGCCAACTCCTCGGGTAATTTTTTCTTTGCTTGCAACAAGCGTTCGCCATCGGCCGGAGAAATCGTCCGTGGTATGGCACGACGTTTACCGGTAAGCCCATCGGACTCGCTTAGATAAATCACTTTGTCGGCTTGCAGTGCAATTGCGGTGGCTTGCGCGATTTCCACTGCGCTAATATTGAATACCTCCCCGGTAGGGGAATAACCCAATGGCGATAGCAACACGATCGAGCCGTTGTCGAGTTGAGTGCGGATACCCGCGGTATCGACACGCCGAACGGTGCCGGTGTGCTGATAGTCGACGCCGTCGATTACCCCCAAGGGTTTCGCGATCACGAAGTTGCCGGAGGTGACACGGATATCCGCACCTGACATCGGCGAGTTAGCCAATCCCATCGATAGTTGAGCCTCAACCTCGACTCGAACCGTGCCAGCCGCCTCTTTGACACACGCGAGCGCCGCATCGTTAGTGATGCGCAGGTGATTCGCGTATTCGATTTTTACTTTGCCTTGCTTCAGTCGAGCTTCGATTTGAGGGCGTGCGCCATGCACCAGCACCAGACGAATGCCCAGGCTGTTGAGCAGCGCGATGTCATGAACCAAATCGTGGAAGTCATCGGCCGCTACCGCATCACCGGAAAACGCGAGCACAAAGGTACGCCCGCGATGCGCGTTGATATACGGGGCGGAGTTGCGAAACGAATCGACAAAGGCCTGATGAAAGTCTGTTGTTTGGCTCATAGTAGGCTGATTATGCACCGTTTTCGGGTGGTGAGTCGATGCAGAATTCGCGAATCAGTTGCCGCAGCAATTCCACCATCGGATTCAGACGTTCGAGCCCGAGATATTCATCGGGTTGGTGCGCCTGATTGATGTCACCGGGGCCGAGGATCACGGTGTCCATTCCGAGTGCGTTAAGGAACGGCCCCTCGGTACCAAACGCGACTGCTTCGGCAGCGTGTCCGGTCAGCCGCTCGGTTGCAGCAACGATCGCGGCCTGTGCCGGGGTTTCCATTGCCGGGGCGCCATCAAACAGGGATTTGAGTTCCACTCCCAGACCCGAACCGTCTACCGCATCGCGAACCCGCGCGCCCATTTGTTCACGCAAGGAACCAAGATCCATGCCCGGCAGCGGTCTTAGGTCGACTTGCATCTCGCAGTGCGCACAGATTCGGTTGGGGTTATCACCGCCATGGATGTAACCCAGATTCAGGGTTGGGGTCGGCACTTCAAACGCATCGTCCCTGTGCTCGCGCCCCAATTGATCGCGCCATTCTATTAAGTTACTGATGACCTTATGCATACCTTCCAGTGCATTGTTGCCCAGCGCCGGGTTGCTCGAATGTCCGGACTGGCCGAGCAGGTGAATGGCCTGCATCATGATGCCCTTGTGCATACGCACCGGCCGCAGCCCGGTGGGTTCACCGATGATCGCGTGACGACCCAGTTTACGCCCGCTGCTAACCAGCGCCTTGGCGCCGGACATCGACGTTTCCTCATCGGCGGTTGCGAGAATCACCAGGGGTTGCTTCAGATCCTTCGCATCGAGATCGCGGATGGCCTCGATGATCAGCGCAAAGAATCCCTTCATATCGGCGGTACCCAGACCATAGAGTCGATCATCGGCCTGCTTGAGTGTGAATGGGTCCTGCGTCCACTGGCCCTCATCCCAAGGCACAGTATCGGTATGACCCGCCAGCACCAGCGCATTGTCGCCGCGGCCAAGTGTGGCAATCAGGTTGGCGCGACCGGGGCGGCCGGGGATATCCATGATTTCGATACGAAAACCCAGCTCCGCAAACCAGCCAGCCAATAGATCAATCACCGCGCGATTGCTCTGATCAAGTGCCGCGTGCGCGCTGCTGACCGACGGCAGCGCGATCAAAGACTCGATGTTGGGGATCAGATTATTTAGTGCCATAGACTCAGTGTAGCCTGTGGATGGCATGTTAAACTAGGCTATTGCAAAGAAAGAGGACGCATCGTGCTGATTGTTATTTCCCCCGCCAAAAAGCTGGATTACGAAACGCCAGCGGTGATTGCCAAATCGACCAAGCCCGTGTTTTTAGATCAGTCGGCGAAGCTGATTGATACTTTGCGTGATTACTCGGCACTGGATCTGGCGGAGTTAATGAAGTTGAGTATGAAACTCGCCGAATTAAACTTTGGTCGTTATTACGACTGGAAGCCGAAGTACACCAAGAAAGAGTCCAAGCAAAGCCTGCTCGCGTTCAAGGGCGATGTCTATGCCGGTATGGATGCAGACTCCTTCAGTGACGATGACTTTGCCTTTGCACAAGATCATCTACGCATCCTTTCAGGTTTGTACGGTTTGCTACGACCGCTGGATTTGATGATGCCGTACCGTTTGGAAATGGGTACGCGTCTTGAGAATGAACGCGGCAAGAACCTATATGAGTTTTGGGGTGAGCAGATCACCGATGCGCTGAACAAGCAACTGAAGGCGCAAGGGGATGATGTGTTAATCAATTTGGCATCGAACGAGTACTACAAATCAGTCAAGCCAAAGTTACTCAACGCGCGGGTCATCACACCACAGTTTAAGGAAAACAAAGATGGTGCGTACAAGATGATCGGTATATTTGCGAAGAAGGCGAGGGGTTTGATGAGTCGCTACGTGATTCAGAATAAAATATCAGAACCAAATGACCTGAAGAAGTTTAGAGTCGACGGCTATAAATACAATGCCCCGTTGTCGCAAGGTGACCAATGGGTGTTTACGCGAGGCTAGCTGCGAGCCAATGATCCGTTAAACCGGGGGAACCCCAGTAGTGATGGGTGGTTCGAGTGTTGAGTGGGATGGTCAGGCCAATTTTAGCAAACAAGTTTTGGTCTCCAATGCGCAGTCAGTATGTGAGTCCTCTCCGATTAAGTAAGTTATCGATTCCTTTACTGATGTTTCTGATACTGAAACGGGGCTTGATTGGCGTCGCAAGTCGTAATAAATCATAACGGGGAGTGTCAAAGGGGGCGGAGCCCCCTTTGGGTTTTTGCGGCTGCGGTACAGTTGATTTTTAAACGCTCACAAAAGTAATTCGTTCAAGTCACTATATTTACATCTAATTATCGATATTTCAGAGGACGAGATTGATGGGTATTAGTCGGCCCCAACAGGTATCCCCTGTGCTTTCTGCATTGACGGAGAGGCGATCTGGTTGGCGCGCAGCGCTAGCGCAGGCGCCGGACTCGGTATTTTCGGCCTTTGATTTTTCCGTCGGACAAAATGCTCAGGGCTTGTTTGGCGATCGGGTGTTCGACGGCGACATAGGCGATCTTGTCAAACAGATCGATCTTGCCGATGCGTTTTCCAGGTAGGTCGGTGTTGGCGGTTAGGGCACCCAAAATATCACCTGCTCGGATTTTATTCTTGCGGCCAGCATAAATGCACAACGTGGTCATGGCTGGGATAAGGCGAAAGTTGTCTGGGGGATTCAGCGAGCTGATTTTTTCAATGCGAACGGGCGTGCCCTGATAGTCCGCGATGGCATCTACTTTTCGGGTTTCTGTTGACGCGAACAGGCTCAATGCCAAGCCTTCATTGCCGGCTCGACCTGTGCGCCCGATGCGGTGAATGTGTATTTCAGGGTCGGGTGATAATTCAAAGTTGATCACGGCGGCAAGATCCTTGATGTCCAACCCACGCGCGGCAACATCGGTCGCAATGAGTACGGAACTACTTTTGTTGGCGAACTGTACGAGCACCTGATCACGTTCTTTCTGTTCGAGATCCCCATGCAGGGCAAGCACGTGAATGCCTTGTCGCCACAGATCGTCGGCAAGTTCTTGGCACTGCAGTTTTCGGTTGCAAAACACGACGCTGGACTCGGGGCGATAGTGCTGTAACAGGGCGACCAGAGTTGCGGCTCTTGCGTTATGCTCTACTTGATAAAAAACCTGCTTGATCTTGCTGTTGTCATGCAGGCTCTCGACCTGAATCTCAATCGGGTCGGTTTGGATTGCGCCGCTGATGGCCTTTATATCATCCGGAAACGTCGCTGAAAACAACAGGGTTTGTCGCTGCTTGGGTGTGGCGTCAATGATGCGCATGATGTCGTCATGGAAGCCCATATCCAACATGCGGTCGGCTTCGTCGAGTACCAATGTCTTGACGTTATCGAGGTGCAGTGCCTCGGTTTGTAAATGCTTCAATATCCGTCCTGGCGTACCAACCACGATATGAGGTTGGTGTTCCAATGAGGCTTTCTGTGGGCGAATCGGAATACCGCCACACAGAGTTAATATCTTGGTGTTGGGGATAGGGCGTGCGAGACGGCGTAGCTCCTTGCTGACTTGATCGGCCAGTTCGCGAGTGGGGCACAACACCAGTGCTTGTACCCGATAACTCTGGTTGTCGAGGTTGTGCAGTAGTCCTATGCCGAAGGCGGCGGTCTTGCCGCTACCGGTTTTAGCTTGCGCCTGTACATCTTTGCCGTCCAACACCGCTGGCAGGCTTTTCGCCTGAATCGGAGTCATGTCGAGATAGTCCAACGATTTCAGGTTAGACAAAAACTCTGCGGACAGGGACAGAGACGAAAAGGCGGAGGCTGCCATGAGAATTTATCTTGGTTCGGGTCTACGACGCCTTGGCGCGGGCTGATTCGGCACCCTGATCGCGCAGGTACTCGTCATAGGTGCCATGGAAATCGACGATGCCAGTGGGTGTGAGTTCAATGATACGCGTGGCTAACGACGACACGAACTCGCGGTCGTGGCTGACAAAAAGTAGTGTGCCGTCGTAGTTAGCTAGTGCCAAATTCAGTGACTCGATGGATTCCATGTCGAGGTGGTTGGTGGGTTCATCCATCAGCAAGATATTGTTGCGCTGTAGCATTAGCTTACCGAAGATCATGCGGCCTTGCTCACCACCGGAGATTACGTTGACGGTTTTATCGATGTCATCTTGAGAAAACAACAGCCGCCCCAGCGTGCCACGGATGACTTGTTCGTCATCGCTTTCTTTTCCCCACTGGCTCATCCAGTCATACAGGGATAAATGCTCTTCGAACTCAGAGGCATGATCCTGAGCACAATAACCCAGTTGGGAGTTTTCAGACCATTTCACGATGCCGCTAGTGGGTTCCAGATCGCCAACCAGACATTTCAGCAAGGTCGATTTGCCAATACCATTAGGGCCGATGATTGCAATGCGCTCACCGACTTCTAGCATCAGATTCAAATTCGAAAAAAGTTCTTCGTCAAAACTCTTGCTCACACCCTCAAGCTCAAGCGCAAGACGATGCAGTTTTTTGTCTTGGTCGAAACGAATATAGGGGTTTTGTCGACTCGATGGCTTGATTTCTTCCAGCTGGATCTTGTCGATCTGTTTGGCGCGAGAGGTCGCCTGCTTGGATTTAGATGCGTTGGCCGAGAAGCGGCTTACAAAGCTCTTGAGCTCTGCAATCTGCGCCTTTTTCTTCGCGTTTTCTGACTGTGAGCGTTCCAGTACATGGGTGGACGCAATCATGTATTCATCATAGTTTCCTGGGTACATGCGTATCTCGGCAAAATCCAGATCGGCCATGTGGGTGCACACGCTATTCAGAAAGTGACGATCATGTGAAATGATAATCATGGTGCAGTTGCGTTCGTTGAGTATGCCTTCCAACCAGCGAATAGCATTGATGTCGAGGTTATTGGTCGGCTCGTCGAGCAGCATGATGTCAGGATCAGAAAACAATACTTGGGCTAGTAAGACACGCAACTTCCAGCCCGGTGCGACCTCACTCATCGGGCCAAAGTGTTGTTCGATGTCGATACCCACGCCGAGCAGCAACTCGCCGGCGCGCGCTTCGGCCGTGTATCCGTCCATCTCGGCGAACTCGGCCTCAAGCTCAGCCGCACGAATGCCATCAGCCTCGGTCATGTCGGGGTTGGCGTAGATCGCATCACGCTCTGCCTTTACCTCCCACAGTTCCTCGTGCCCCATGATGACGGTGTCGATGACGCTGAACTGCTCGTAGGCGAACTGATCCTGCTTCAGCTTGCCGATGCGTTCGTTGGGGTCTTTGGAAATATTGCCAGCGGTGGCATCAAGATCATTTCCCAAGATCTTCATGAAGGTCGACTTGCCGCAACCGTTGGCGCCAATCAGGCCATAGCGATTGCCATTGCCGAACTTGACCGAAACATTTTCAAACAGGGGTTTGGCACCAAACTGCATGGTGACATTGGCGGTGGATAACATTGTTATTTAATCTCCGTCGGTTACAGCACCCTGCGAGGCAGGGCTTACTAGTGCGGCGTACTTAGCGAGTACGCCACGTTTATAGCGAGGTTTGGGTTGTTTCCAGGCGTCTTTGCGACGCTTGAGTTCGGCCTTGCTCAGCTTCACATTGATTTCACGTGTTT
The DNA here is from genome assembly GCA_012965975.1 of Chromatiaceae bacterium. Lineage (GTDB taxonomy): Bacteria > Pseudomonadota > Gammaproteobacteria > DTRM01 > DTRM01 > DTRM01. The sequence goes on from DTRM01000107.1 coordinate 26,829, forward strand.
CGGCGTTGATCGTAATTTCGTCACCGTTGTTGACCAGCGCGAGTGGGCCGCCAACATAGGCTTCCGGTGTGACGTGACCGACGACAAAGCCGTGGCTGCCACCTGAGAAGCGACCGTCGGTGATCAACGCAACATCGTTGCCAAGACCGCGGCCCATGACCGCCGATGTCGGGGCCAACATCTCACGCATCCCCGGCCCACCCTGAGGTC
>DTRM01000108.1 GCA_012965975.1 Chromatiaceae bacterium
GCTGAGGCATACAGGGAGACCATTGCCTCGACATCCAGTCGTCCGGTAAAGATGATGCTGTCACCAAGCCCCAACTTGGTCGCCAGCGACTCAAGCATGGCGCGATCGGGCCCGGAGCCTGCAATACTCATTCGAGCCCCTGGTAACTGAGTGTACAACGTCTGAAATGCGCGAATCGCCGTCGCAATATCGTAGATGGCTTCGAGATTTCGAGTGACCACGATGTGGTGGCCACTGCCGGTATCGCTAGCCCCACCCTGGAATCGTTCGGTATTGACGATATTCGGAATAATCTGCGTCGACACGCCGCGGCGATCAAAAATTTCAGCTAAAAACCCGGTGGGTACCATCACGCAGGCCACACGAGCCAGCGTCGGCGCCACCCAGCGATAGGCGCTTTGAAAAAAAGTTTCGGCCTCACCGCCTCGATAGTTCATCACCACAGGGACTTTGCGCGCCGATGCAATCCATACCGCCGGCGCGGCGAACAGATGCCAGGACCAACCTGAATTGGCCATCACGTGCACCACATCGGCACGACCCGCCGCCGACCACAGTTGACAAAGATAAGGTAACAAACGAAATATCGCTCGGATGCCTTGTAGCGATGCTATCCACGCCGGACGATAGGGGGAGTTGGTCTGTACCAGATCAACCTCGATGCCTTCTTGTGACAGCAGTTGCGACAGCTGCCGAGTTTGGTTGGCCATACCACCACTCGGCGGTGGCAACGGGCCAACCAGAGCAACCCTCAGGCCGTTCGAGTTAACCATATCTCCTTTCCAGCGCGATTTTGTAGACAACATCATAACGCCGACAGCTTAATGGCCAATTACGCTCCGCTTCAACGAAGCGCCGAGCCTCCACACGTCGCTCTGGCCATCGCGACTGTTGATCCAACATCAACAACGCCGCTTGGGCCAACGCCTCGGGATCATCAGCCGCGAACAAGTCTCCGTTTTGACCATGTTCGATCAGTTCCTTGTGGCCTCCGACATCTGATGCCAGCACCAAACGCCCCTGCGCCATTGCCTCGAGAGGCTTGAGCGGCGTCACCAATTCCGTCAAACGCATCGAATGGCGGGGATAAACGAATATATCGACCAAATCGTAATAGCGCTGCACATTATTGTGGGGAACTCGGCCAGTGAATATAACCTGCTCACCGAGACCCATGTCGTGAACCAACGCCTTTAGGCGCTGATCTTCCGGACCACCACCCACCAACAACAAGCGAATATCATCACGCTGTTTGTGCAACAACGGCAATGCCTCGATCAGAAGATCCAGCCCTTCGTAGGCATAAAACGAACCGATAAATCCAAGAATAGTCTTGCCCTCAAGCCCCAACTCTTGCAACAACGCCGAATCGGCCTCCCCTCCTGGCTGAAAGTTTTCCAGGTTCACGGCGTTCGGTATCACCGTGATCTTGTCTGCGGGCAGGTCTCGATGAATCATGTCGCCGCGCAGCCCCTCACAAATGGTGGTCACCGCAGCGGCGCGCTGCAACACGCTACTTTCCAGCGCCCGGGTCGCACGATAGCGCAGACCCCACTCGGTGCTGGTGCCATGATCAACGGCCGCATCTTCCCAGAAGGCTCGAACCTCGTACACCACGGGGATATCGAACATTCGCCCCACGCGCAACGCGGCAATGCCGTTCAGCGCCGGTGAATGGGCATGCAGGATATCCGGTTTTTCCTTATCAACCACTTGCTGCAAACGTCGGGTCAGTCCATTGACGATCGAAATCTGGTCAAAAACAGGCAACTTGGCCAACGGGTTTCGGCTCGGTGGGGTACGGTAAAAGTGAAGCCCGTCGATTTCCTCTTCCAGCGCACAGCCATCAACATGTTTGGCACTGGTAATGTGTTCTGTTTTCCAACCCATCGCCCGCTGTTGTTCCAGAATCGCGCGCGTACGAAACGTGTAACCGCTGTGTAGCGGAATCGAATGGTCCAGTACATGCAGTATCTTCATCGCCCCATGGCTCTACGCTGAAAGGCCTCATACATTAACAAGGTCCACAACGGTGCGCTGTAGTCACGCCGACCTGACTGATGATGATCCACCAACTGTTGTAAATATTTTTTATTAAAATAACCGGTCGCCTCCAGTGTCGGGCCGAGAACTGCCTCGCGCACACGTTCCCTTAACGGGCCTCTAAACCAATTTGCCAGTGGCACCGCAAAGCCCATCTTCGGACGATACAGAATATCTTTACTGATATGCGGCTCCAGTGACTTCTTAAAAATGTACTTGCCTTCACGGCCACGCAACTTCAGATCCGGATCAAGACCGGAAATCCATTCAACTAACTGGTGATCCAACAGTGGCACACGAACTTCGAGTGCATGCGCCATACTTGCGCGATCAACCTTGGTCAGGATATCACCGACCAGATAGGTCTTCATATCCAGATACTGGACCAGAGAGGTAGGGTGATCCGTCGGTGCCCGGTTGGCGTGATGGCGCAACACATCGACCGCATGATGCCCCTGCAATGCCTGTCGAAACGCCGGGGAAAACAACTGCTGTCGCATATCGTCACTGAAAATCGATATCGTGTGCAGATAGGCCTGAACACTATCCCGCGCCAACGACTGAAACGTTGTTTTCGCGCGGAATATCTTCGGCGCCCAATCGGCCTTCGGATAGAGTGCGCCCAACGCTCCAAATAACGGTTTGCGCATAGCCAATGGCATAAACGAGCGCATGCGCTCCTCGTAGGTATGCCAACGATAGCGCCGATAACCCGCCAGATTTTCATCACCACCGTCACCTGACAAGGCGACTGTCACCTTCTTTTTCGCCAATTCACACACACGATAGGTCGGCATCGCCGAACTATCCGCATAAGGCTCGTCATAGAGCGCCGACAGTTCGTCGATTAAATCAAAGTCATTGGGATCAACCTGCTCCACACGATGCGCCGTGCCAAACCGATTGGCCACCTTTTGTGCGTGGCTGGACTCATTAAATTTTGGATCACCAAATGAGATGGAGCATGTATTGACCGGTTCCTGTGAAAGCCCCGCCATCATCGCAACGACGGCACTGGAATCAACACCACCCGATAGAAAAGCACCTAGCGGAACCTCCGATACCAAACGAATATCAACCGCCTCACGCAAACGCGCAATCAGCTCCTCACCGACATCGGCCTCGGAACCACTGGCATGAAGCTTGAACGGCACATCCCAGTACTCGCGAGGATCGGGGATTGCCTGTCCACGTCGAATACATAACACATGACCCGGTGACAGCTTTTTCACATCGCGAAAGATCGTGCGTGGCTCTGGCACGTAACCGTACGCAAAGTAATCTTCCATTGCGCGTGGATCGGTTTCTTGCGGTAGCTTTGGATGCGCCATCAAGGACTTGAGTTCAGACCCAAAAATGATTTGTCCATCGGACAACTGAGCATAAAAAACCGGTTTGATACCCAGCCGATCTCTAGCCAGAAACAGCGTCTGACGATTGCGGTCCCACAATGCGAACCCAAACATGCCGCGAAAACGCAGCACACAGTCCTCGCCCCACTCTTCCCAGGCATGCACAATCACCTCGGTATCACAGTGGGTACGGAAGGTATGGCCACACGCCTTTAACTCGTCAGTAAGATCGGGGAAGTTATAGATCTCGCCGTTGTAGACCACCACCACGGAATGGTCTTCGTTAAACAACGGCTGCTGCCCTGAAGAGAGATCAATAATCGACAGCCGGCGATGACCTAGACCAAGCCCTGGCTCGAGATGCAGACCCCCTTCATCGGGGCCCCTGTGAAACTGGCTTTCATTCATCCGATGCAGTAGATCACGATGAATTTCACCCTCATCATTATAGTCGAAAATACCTACGAACCCACACATAACTCTTTATTATTCCTTGTTATTATACTTCACTTAATTACGGATACGGCAACACCGACGGGGATGGCATATACAAACCCAACTCGGCTTCATACATGGCCATATATCGCCTTACCATAGCGTCCAAACTGAAGCTTTTCTTCACTCGCTCGCGCGCCGCCAACCCATGCCGAAGGCGACGTTCCGCATCGGACAGATAAGCGAACATCTGCGCTTGTAACTCGTCAACCGAGTCGCTTGCAATCAGCGCGCCAGTTTCATCCTCTGCAATCAACTCCGGATTACCGCCCACACGCGTCGCGATCACTGGCAGACCCACCGCCATCGCCTCAAGAATGGTGTTGGAAATACCTTCAGCAAGCGACGGCAAGACAAATACGTCAAGTGCCGCCAGTATCGCCGCGACATCATCACGCGGACCGGGCATCCAGACCCGCTCGCTGAGTCCGGCATTCCGCAGTATCACCTCAGCCTCGCTGCGTAGTGGGCCGTCACCCACCAGCACCAGCCTTGCCACCGTTGAGGCCTCCGGCTCACGCTCAACAAGCTGACAAAATGCACGCACCAACAGCAACTGGTTCTTGACCCCGTGCATGCGCCCCACGGTTCCAAATACGGTCGTATCGGGTCGCAGAAAATCGCTTGGCATCGCCACCGGTGTGCTTGCATCAGCCGGTTTGAAGTGTGTGGTATCCACACCGTTGTAAATTCGCGTCAACTTGGCTCTGGGCACCTCAATCACATCAGCAAGGTAGGACTCGAGTTCACAGGATAAAGCAACGTAGCGATGAACCAATGGCCGAAAGGACTTCCGCAATTTCTGATAACGCCGATTGGAACCATCTGGATCGGTGATATCCCAACCGTGTTCACTGTGTACACGATGGACAACACCCGCCACCCATGCGGGCAACTGTGCCTCGAGCGAACCGAGGTTGCGGGTATGCACCAGATCCGGTCGCAGCTGACGGAATAGCCGCCAAAGACGCCAATACACCGCGAGGTCCTTGCCCGGCCGTTTGTGCAGACTATGCAACGTCACATCATCTCGATCAATACGCCGACTGAACTCGGTATAGTCCGTCATACAGATGACCGCGTGTCGAAAACGACTACGCGGCAAGTGGTTAATGAGGTTAACCAAACCGTTTTCCAGCCCGCCAACATCGAGGCGATAGATCACATGCGCAATCAGGGGCCTTGGCAAAGACACGGCTAATCTTGCCCTGTTTTTATCAAACTCGAGTCAATGGCGTCTGACATCGAGTCGACGAAGGCCTGCAAACGTGCCTCTGCGGCACCCATGTCCTGGTCCCACGCGGTATAGACCACAATGCCCAGTGCATCGTTATGCGTTCCCAACAGGGTGGACTTGGCCTCCAATACCTTTGCCCAATAGGGATTGGAGGTATGCTCGCTACCAATACGATACCAGTGCCAAATCAGCACTTTCGCCGCCACGGATTTCAACTTGCTTTGAACCACCGTCAGAGCAGCATCAGAAAACCGGATAGTGCGGCTGGAGCGTTCTGTTTCGCCCCAAACGGGATGTTTCTGCACAATCATGATGTTTTGCGAGTTGACCAGTTCCGCGTGTTTCCTCTGATGATCATAGTAGGCCAAATAGAGGCCCACTTGATCAGAACCTTTTTGATAGGCCTGCTGAAGTTCTGCGTCCATACCGAGATATCGCGGTGTCCAGTCAATGATCTGTGGTGGAGCCGGTCGCCAACCATCATTGGCCAAATCGGGCGCCAGCAGACGAAGTTCGGGAACCGGTTGGGCGATCTGCGACTGAATGAAGGCATCTCGCAATGGCCAGATCGACAACAAAAATATTCCCGCGCCCGCGATCACCAACTGCCGAACCCGAGGCGTCGTCTGGGTTGGAACGGCCGCAATCGCTCGCACCCGTTCGGTTTCCATGGTTTCCGATTCGGCCCAGAACGACCCTATCCAAAACATCAGCAGAATCACGCAGCCAAAAAAGATCCAACCGTAGATCAGGTGGTCAACACCAAGCGCCAAGGTCATATCACTGTAGTGTGCAATCATTACGATCATATACGCGCGTAATCCATTCGCGATAATGGGCACCACAACCGAAAACAACATAAACAATGCGCGCTTATGATAGCTGCTGTAGGTCAGAAATGCGTACAACGTGCCGAGGCTGGTGGATGCGATCAGATAACGCACCCCACTGCACCCTTCCACCACATTCCAGGCGCCGCTTGGCAAGCTGAAATACAATCCGTCGACATAGATGGGGATGCCCGTCAACTGAATCAGCTTGATGGTAAACGCGGCGGTAAAATTCATCATATGGGGGATCAGCCCCTCACCGATGGGGACCGCAAAAAACAGATACGCCAATGCAAAAACCAATAGTCTGACGACCCGTGCGCCAGCAATACTCCACACCAACACCGGAATCATCGCTACAAAAGCCAACTGCTGAACCACCTGAACACTGGTGATACTGGCTGCCAACCACGCGCCGCCGAGTGGTAACAGCAACAACAAACCATCCGCACGCGCAGAAGGCACCACCTGACACAACGCATCACGTCGATGCCAGATCAAAAACAGGCTAATCGGAACAATGACAAAGCCGTGGGCAAAGGTTTCGGAACGCGCCCAGATCTCGACCATCGACACCGCAGTCGACCAGTACAGCGCCAACAAACCGATCAATGCAGTCGATAACAGTACTGCCGTTGTTTTCCAGTCCGCGGCTCTACCCACGTCTGTCAATCCGCCCGGGGGATTTGGTTTGATCGCGACCCGGTTCCAGCAAGGCATCCAGTCGCTGCAGGTTCTGTTCCCATGTGTAGGTACTCAATATTTTCTCACGCGCGTTGCGGCCCAAGCGTTTGATCTCGTCTTCCGCGCCTTCCAGTTGATCAATCGTTGTTATCCATTCCGCAACCGAATCGGCCACCATCAGATCGGTCCCTGAGTCAGACTCAATGCCTTCGCAAGCCGCCGGTGAGGCAACCACCGCACGCCCCATCGCCATTGCCTCGAGCACCTTGTTCTGTATACCGCGAGCAATACGCAACGGCGCCACCGAGAGGCTGGCATGAGCCACATAGGGTCTTACATCCGGCACAGTTCCCGTTACCTCGACGCCGGCGAGTTTAGCCAAGGTCTGAACTGCATCCGTCGGCCTTGCGCCCACGATATAAAAGCGACGATTGGGATTGTTTTGCAACAGCTGCGGAAATACCTCGTGCGCAAACCAGCTAACCGCATCCACATTGGCCCAATAATCCATCGCACCCACAAACACCATGACGGACTCATCCTCCCGATAGGGGTTCGACCCCCTGTATTGCGGTGAAAAATAGTCAATATCAACCCCGTTACCATAATACCCGACCTTGTCGCCCACACCGCTAACCAGTGATGCAAATAAGTCGGCCTCGGCTTTCGACACAAAAAGACTCGCGTCGGTGCGGCGTGCAACGTCTTGCTCATAGCGCAGCAAGGTTCGAGCCTCACGTTTATATACCCAGTTCGAAGGAAAACACTGGCCTTCGGCATACTGTCGCCATTTATCGGAATCGACATCGACAAAGTCAACGAGGCAGCGTGACTGCGCCAGATCATGTCCTTCCACATACTGGGCCATGGAGGAAGAAAATACCATTACCCGGTCAATGCCACCACCGCGCAACTTCGCATCAACCCACGCGCCGAGTTTTGCATCGCGATAATAAGGCAAGGTCAGCGGAGAAGCGCCCAGCAATCCCGTCAGACTGCGGATCCTCGCCCAAAATGGGTTGAGCCGGATATAACAGGTATCTACACATAACGGGGCGAGTCGATCGACGTGCTGCCAATCATCCTCATCATCCACAAAGGTCGCCAGATGTACTCGGTACCGTTGCGCCAAATACTCAAGCAGGTGATAGGAACGAATCTTGTCACCCTTGTTAGGTGGGTAGGGAATTCGGTGAACCAGTAGCAGAAGATTTTTCATGCGCCCGGCTTATCCGAGATTTCGCGACACAAATGGCCCCAGAAACTGACTAAGCGCGAGTGGCATTTTCTGCCATGCCTGAATGAACAAACGATACTTTGGGTTCATTGGGTTTATATCGGGCAGCTCTGTGGCCTTCACCAAATGAAACTCGTAATGCAGCGGCTCTGGCTCGAAGCCCCAATTTTTCTTGAAGCGGTATGAGCCTGTGCCCTGCTTGCTGCGGCCGTAATCAAACCAGTGAATATCGCGTTCAGCCGCTCGGCACATCAAATCCCAGTACATAAAATCATTGGCTCGGACACTACGAGCCTCCGCAGTACCGCCGCCATAATAAGGCAGGACCTCATCACGAAAATAGAAGCTCATCACGCTAGATACCGGGCGACCATCTGACTCAATAGTCAGAATCTCGCAGGCATCACCAAATACTTCTCTCAGTATACGAAAAAACTTGTGCGCAAAAACCGGCGTCCCCAGATTGCGTACGCTGGCAGAATACATGGAGAAGAAACGGTCGGTGGAAGAATCAATAACACCCTGAAGTCCGGCCTTTATACCCTTACGCACAACCGCACGCTGCTTGCGTGGGATCGCTTTCAGATTCACTTCCGAGTCGGCGTCAATCTCCTTGCGAAAGGTCACATACAGATCCTTACGCGGCCAGTCGGGACACACCGGCTGACGATTACGCATCTCCAGATAATCTACACCCAGTTCCTCCGCCATTGCGACTGCCGCATCCAGCAATGCGGTGCGCGCGGCATCGCTTATCGCAGCGACGCCACCGTAGACACAGAACCCATTGGAAATAAGGGCATTACCAAACAATAAACTGCGGACCTGAACCAATGGCAATACGCCCTGTATCGCCCCATCACGCTCCGCCATCAGAAAATGGGTGGTGTGCCCAAACGCCCGTTCAATCACCGACTTCCAACCGATGCGATGAAAAAATGTCGCATCGGGACAATGCTCAACGAAGGCATCCCAGCATGATGCATCGTCAGTGCCCGCCTCGCGGACGACCGGGATACCGGACGGTTCTGTTAAGATGCGCTCATTCATCACGGCATTCATACGCCCTTACCTTGCGCGCCATCAAGAAACACCCGATCGATTCGATCCCATGCAAAATCCGCCAACAGGTGTTGCAACCGATTCTGCATTCGCCCGAGATTCAGATAGTGGCGAAATCGGGTTTTGAGTCCGACGCCTTGCTGCCGCGGCTGCTCAGGATCGAGTTCCCATGGGTGAAAATAAAAAATACACGCCTGCTGATCACGGTTGTTAACGCGTCGCATCGCCCAGCGCGACACCTGATAAGGCAACAAACGGAAATAGCCGCCGCCACCGCAAGGCAACTTTTTCTCACCAAGCTGGATGGTTGTTACCGGGATTTCAAGCAAGCCATTATCTCGTGGGTAAAATGCAAAACGCGGCGCCTCGGGTATGCCATACAAATCATGGTGAATCGGATAGATACTGGAACTGTACTCATGCCCGGTCTCGCCCAACACATCAAGCGCCCATAGGTTATCGCGCCCAATGGAAAAGCTGGCAGCACGGTAGCCACGAATAGCAACCCCAGAAATATCCTCCAACAGCGCCTTGGTCTTGATCACGTCCTCGCGAAACATGTCTGGCGTCTGCTGCGTCACACGGGTGTGTTGATAACCATGGCTGGCAAGTTCATGGCCTTCGGCCACAATATCTTTTACCAGCTTCGGATAACGCTCGGCGACCCAGCCCAGCATAAAAAACGTCGCCTTGACGCTGGCGTCGGCAAACAGTTCCATCGCTCGGCGTGTATTCATCTCTACCCGACAGGGGAAATCATTCCAGTCCGCGCGATCGATATGACCTTCGAACGCCGAGACCTGAAAATAGTCCTCGACATCAATCGACATTGCATTCACTGGCTTGGTGGCAACGGCGGGTGACATGTTCAGGCGACCTGGCCTTCTGATTCGAGCCCCAGCCAATCCCGAATAATTTCGGCAATGCGAATCGCGGCCTTGCCATCCCAAAACTCTGGAACCTGACCCACCTTGCCACCGGACGCCAATACCAGATCGACTGCGGCAAAAATCTTGTCGCGATCGAGTCCGACGATCGTGTTGGTTCCACTGTCAACGGTAATCGGGCGTTCGGTAGAGTCCCTGAGGGTGATACAAGGCACACCCAGCGCCGTGGTCTCCTCTTGAATACCGCCAGAATCAGTCAGCACCATTCGTGCCGAGGCCATAAGACCCAACATATTCAGATAGGTGAGTGGCTTCAGACAGCAGATGCTGTCACGATCTAGCAAGCCATCAAGACCCGCTGTCTCTATCGCCGCCCGGGTACGCGGGTGAATGGGGAACACCACCGGTATCCGTTTACTCACATCAACAATGGTTTCGATCAGCCCTTTCAACACCACCGGGTCATCAACATTCGCGGGACGATGCGATGTCACCAAGGCGTAGCCTCTCTCTCCAGTGGCAAAATGCGCATACTCAGTGCCAATGGTATCAACAGGAGGCACTGCGCGAGACTGGTTGTTCAACAGGGTGTCAATCATGACGTTGCCAACAAAATGGACCCGTGTCTCATCGATGCCTTCTCGTTTCAGATTGAGCAATGCATCGGCTTCTGTGGTGAACAGCAAGTCAGATATCTGATCCGTCAGCACCCGATTTATTTCCTCCGGCATGGTTCGATCACCACTGCGCAACCCCGCCTCAACATGGATAACCGGAATACCCTTTTTTACCGCTACCAAAGCACAGGCAATCGTGGAGTTCACGTCGCCAACAACCAGCACAGCAGCGGGGTCATATTCATCGATGACCGGCTCAAAGCAGCGCATGACTTCCGCAGTTTGCACGGCATGACTGCCAGACCCCACACCCAGATCAATATCGGGCTCGGGGATGCCCAACTGGTCAAAAAACGTGTCCTTCATTTCGGCGTCGTAGTGCTGACCGGTATGAACGAGATAGGGATTGAGTTCGATGCTAATGTTTCTCAGCGCCGGGATAATAGGCGCAATCTTCATAAAATTTGGTCGCGCCCCGACAATACACAATATGGTCTTCTTCACTAACGGTCCCCTTGGATAAAATCGACAGGCTGGCATTCCTTGCTCAGTCGATACCATCCTCATCTTCTAATTCGAGCGACATCAAAATAGCCTTGCGCAGCAGCTTGCGTTCTTTTTTAAGCGTATTGCTCAACGATTCAATTTTTTCTTCCATATCTGCGAGGCGCGCTTCAACATCCGCTGAAATCAGTGGTGATCCGACCGGCGCAGACTGATTCTGACCCCCTACGATTCTAGCGGCGCGAGTACGTGCCGCTCTGTTGGTAATCGCAGCTGGCTGCACAGTTTCTTCATTTATCTCTTTGGCAACCGCATCGACGGCAGCGGATGTAAGCTCGTGCAGTTCCTCCAGATACCCGTACAACATCAGGCGGTCACAAAATCCATTGATCCGCCTCGGCGTACCTTCGGTTGCCTTGTGGATAGCAACATAGGCCTCATCGGTAAATGCCGGGTCATGTTTCCAACCCGCACGCTGCAAACGATGTTCGATATAAGCCCGGCACTCCTTCATGTCGAGCGGGCTCAAGTGGTACGCCGCGATCACACGCTGGCGTAACTGTTCCATCTCATCGGACTGAAGGATTGCGCGAAATTCTTCCTGACCCAATAAAAAGCTTTGCAGCAACGAGCGCCCATTGACCTCGAAGTTGGACAACATACGCAACTCTTCGACGGCGTCCATTGGCAGATTCTGCACCTCATCAACCACTAGCAAGACGCGTTTCCCCTCGCGGTTGCGCGCCCTTAAAAAAACCTCCAGATTGCGCAGCAAGGTCGCTTTGTCCAGACCTTCATGCGCCAAACCAAAGGTTGCAGAAACCATGCGCACCAGATCATTCGCCCCAATTTGCGTGGTAACCAATTGGCCGGCAACAATGTCATCATCGCTGAGTTCGTTGAACAGGGTTCGCACCAGCAAGGTCTTACCGGTTCCGATATCACCGGTGATGATGATGAACCCTTCGCCCTGCCCCAACCCGTATCTCAGATACGCAAGTGCACGCTTGTGTCCTTGGCTATTGTAGAAAAACCGCGGATCGGGGCTGAGTTGGAAAGGCTTGCATTCCAGTTTGTAAAAGGCATCGTACATAGCGCTTACAAAGCCAGCCTGTACGCAATACTTGCGCGATCTTCCGAGAACGTGGAGCCACTACCCGTACCATCCTGATCTGTTCGTCCCACACGAACCTGAAGAGAACTTCGCTCTGTCAGTTTGCGATCCAGCCCCAGTGTATAGGCACGGCGTTCCTGACTGCGGGCTGTCTCTTCAACTGTCTGTTGACTGGATGACAATTTGAGCAGCGTTTTCCCACTGAGCTTCCATGTCCAGGATGCACTGTACCCGGTTATCTTATCCTGGCGCAGGGTAAACAAAAACGTGCGGTCTTCCTGATAACCCGAAAGTCGAACATTGCTCTTGCCATAATTAAGCTGCACCGTGAGACTACCTCGTTCGCGCACGAATACATCATCGATGGTCGCAACCAGAGTCCCCGTGCCAAACTCACCACCAAAATCAAGCTCGCTTATCGCATCTTCTGATAAATTGCCGCTGAGAATCTCGTCCAGGATATCGAACACAAGATCTTCTGCCGATTGACTTTCGGCAATCACTAGCTGCTGCGTGGTCGTATCCTCTAGATAGGATGCAAGCCAGATCGTATGACGTGTCTGATGCCGGATCTTTGCCGTCCACACATCACCCGGATTGCGGCCCACATCAATCTTGGCAAGAGTGATGTCGGCCAATGTTCTGGGACTTGGCGTCCACTGCAAGCCCATCGTCTCACTGTTCCGTCCAGACCCGATATTCACACTGAGAAACCGACTGGGAGTCCAGATCAGACCAAACGTACTGAAACTACCATTGATTTCACCACCCAGCGACCGAAACTCGTTCTCTTCATTGCCAAAATCGCCAAACACGCTCAACTCGGGAACAATCCGGTAACTTACGTTCACCGTTGTACTCTGCAACGACACGTCGGAGCCCGTGCTGCGCTTATCCTCGCGATGACTAAAACTGAGACCCCAGCTAAAACGAGAAAATCGTCGTCCGTTCACGAAATTTGCGGAATAGGAAAATTGATCGCTATCGGACAGACCACCAGCATCCGATTCGGTGTGACTGACGCCGGCTCGAACCTGACCATCAACCAAAGCACCCTCATGCAGAACCCAATACGGACTCACGCCATACGATAAAACCGTACGGTTAGACCCCGAATCAGCAATGGTGTTCAGCGATCCAGCACTGACCGGATTGATTGATCGCTGAGCCAACCCCAAGTTGGCGTCGACAAAAACAGAATCCTCTATCGCTTCTAGTTTCGTCTTTGCACCCAAAGTCAAATTGGAATCATTCAGACCACTGTTGCTCGCATACGCCAGATTCTGCAAGCGAGCATCGGCATCCACCGACAGACGGGCACCTTTACGAGAAATGCGTAGCGACGGTGTGATATCGGTGACCAAATCGTCGCTTTCGCCACCATCGTTATCCAGCCCAACATTGGAGGTGTAGACCTCACTCACGAAGATACTAGGATCAAATTTCCACTTCTGGGTGGCGGCCACAGGATTTATCAGCATCGCCGATGCGATAACACTCCATAAAAAAAACCGGCCGCAACCGTGAATCCGGTTTGCAGCCTGTTGCGCATTCGCTGCAAGCAATATGCGCTTACCCCCCATATCTACCGTAACCATAATATTCTTTACCCACCGCCTGACGTGTCTTATTTATTATCACACCAACCACATTCTCAGTCCCAAGATTCAGCAGGGCTTCGCCCACGATATGCTGAGGTGTCCACTCCGCCTCAACCACCAATACCACCTGGCCCATCAAATGAGCCAACACACTGGCCTGACTGGCGGCCAGCAGCGGCGGCGCATCAAAGATTACAATTCGATCAGAATAACGCTGTGACAGCTCATCAGCAATACGATGCATCGCGTCACTCGCCAGCAGTTCGGTCGACTGGTGATAATGGCTTCCCGCAGGCAACAACGTCAACTTCGGAACATCCGTGCGAATCAACGCGTCCTTCAACCGCACTGAGTTGTCATCGCGCAGCACATCAGTCAATCCGTATTCGGCCTCGATACCAAGTAATTTGGTAACGGACAGCTGTGCCATATCGGCGTCGACCAACAACACAGTACGCTCCAGTTCCATTGCGATACTCATCGCCAGATTTACGGAACAAAAAGTCTTGCCCTCACCCGGCATTGCGCTGGTGACCATGATCAGGTTGGCATTACCCAATGCCGCTGCGCCGCCGCCAAACGCATTGACTAACAACGGGCGCTTGATGATGCGATATTCCTCGGCAATCTGGCTACGCGCTGTGCTGGGCGTCAGCATACCCGCCGCTTCCAGTCGACGAACATTAATCGTGACAATGCGCTGGCTACCACCGCCACCCGCTGTGTTACTGGACGCAGGCTCAGACAACCCGGACTCAACAGGATCGCTGGCAGCCGCCTGCGCCGTGTTCACCGAGCCGTCTACCGCCCGACCTATAATCGCGCCCGCCTCCGCCTGTTTTTCCTCATGAACTGCAGGAAGCTCGGGGGGCTCGGGGGGCTTATTCTTGCCCTGCTTGTCGAGCGCCTTTTCGATAATGCTCACAGAAAACGCTCCTTCAACGACCCAATCTGGCCAATCAAACCAACGTCAGACCCATCCAATATCAAAACCACCGAAAAAACCATCACCAGCGCTAATGACACGACCGCAAACCCTGTCAGTTCCATTTTGTCTCTACGCTTCTGCGCCGGTGTCCAGATCATCGACACGTTTCCAAGCACCGGCAATCCGGTGATCTCACGAACCACCTGCCGATTATCGAAGGTTGGCCTGAGCAGAAACAGAAACAACGCAATTGCCGACCCCACTGCCAAACCTGCGATGAGGGAAAACACATGGAGCAGGGACCGGTTTGGTGCGGACGGCTCCGAAGGCACGTAGGGTGGATCCACAATTCGGAACTGCACGGTTTCCGCGGACTGCCCGGCATCTTCTGACAGACGCGCGGTTTCGCGACGTCCCAACAGGGAATTATAATTTTTCATCGTCACACTATAATCGCGGTTCAAACTCTTGAATTGCTGCTCAATCTCCAAGGTACGATCAACCTGATTCTTTAGTCGTTCAATGCGTTTTCCGTATTCGACAACCCGCGCGTTAATCGACGCAACATTGGCCTCGGCGGCACCCAGCGTGATTCGCATCTGCTGCATAACCGGACCTTCGTCCTGATCATCAAATCCACCGGCACCGCTAAGCACCTCAATTTCTTCGTCTCTCAGAGCCTCCAGCGCCGCCAACGTCTCTTTGTGAACAATCACATCCGGATGTTTTGCGGTGTAACGCAACAACAACAGATCAAGCGACTCTTCCAATGAGGCAATCCGGACATCATAGGAAGACTCCTGCGTAAATTCCTCGTACAGGGACTCCTCTGGGTCGGCTTCGTCCAACTGTCGCTGCAAATCGTCGCGACGATTCTGAGTTTCGCTGGACTTTAACTTCGCTGCCTGTAGCGCCTCACTTGCCGCCTGTAATCGTTCGTAATAACCCCCGGTGCTGCCGGGCATCATGCCCAGATTCTTGCCCTTGAACTCCTTGAGTCTGTGCTCGGCAGACTTAAGTCGCTTTTCGTACTCAGCGATTTGGTTGTCGAGAAACAGTTGGGCGCTATCTGAATCTTTGCGCGTCTCACCCAAAGTCGATTCAACAAAAATCGTCAGCAGTGATTGCACCACACGCTTGGCTAACTGGGGATCCGCATTACTAGCCGAAATCATGTAAAGGTTTTGTTCCAGACGACTGACCGGCGCGATGCTGATGGCCGAACCCAACTCATCGACCAATTCATCCATCTCGTCTGAGTCCTTCACCTGAAGGTCGAGGTCGGTCATGCGCGCGACCTTTTCCAAATTGGGGCGACTGAGCAGCACCCGGGTCATCAAGCGAATCTGGCGAGAAATATCAATATCGACCGCCAGACCGCGGAGAAGCGGCTTAAGAATACTCGTGGTATCCACATAAACCCGCGCCTCTGACTGAAAGCGATCCGGCATCTGAGAGACATACACCCAACCGGAAACCGAGACCAACCAGACAGTAATAACCACTATCCACTTATAACGCCATACTCCACTGGCGTAGAATAGTAGCTGATCAATCAATTCACGCATCAACCATTCCTCGGCTCACTTGGGTAAATAATCAAGAATCAGAAGAACGCCTCAGGAATGATCACAATATCGCCGGGCAGCAGATCGACATTGGCTGAAATATCACCGTCCTTGATCAGATCCTCAATGCGAACACCAAACTGGGCCATTTCATCGTTCACCATGCGCACCACGCTGGCACCGTTGCCATCGGCGAACTGGGTTAGACCACCGACTGCAATCATCAGATCCAACATGGTCATCTCTACCCGATAAGGCAACGCCTGCGGACTTGTCGCCTCGCCAAGCACTCGAATCTGCTGATTGTAGGGACCCACATAACCGCTGATCATCACCGTCACCAATGGATTCTTGATATACGTTCCGAGCACTTCCTCAATATCTCGTGCCAGTTGCTCTGCGGTTTTACCGGTAGCGGGTAATTCTTCAACCAGTGGCGCGGTTATCTTGCCATCAGGACGAACCGATACGCTACGCGATACCTCTGGATTACCCCAAACATAAATAAACACGCTATCGCCAGCACCAATCACGTAGGTGTAGTCCGATGCGACATCCGCATCCGCTGAAAGTGGCGGATAGGAATTACTGGCACAGCCGGATAGCAATACGCCAACCAAGGCCAAACCAGTCATCAAACATGTATTGATGTGAGAAAATAAGTGTGCCATACCGAAGCCTCCTACGGGTAATCGGTCAATCAATATCTATGTAAATATCCTTGGAACGCCTGTTACCGCGCAACCATTCTCTTTTTTTAATAGGCCAAACCTGCCCAACTCCTTCATCTATCGACGCTATCCCGCAAAAACTTAAGATTCGGCAGATTTACCCGATGCGCCACTCGTTCGCAGGTAAACTATAGGGAAGTCGAGACTGGAACAGTGAAATATTGTCGCCAGTCATTCTAACGCAATCAAAGAGATGATCGATATCATGTTTGATGGATTTATCAGCCGACAGCCTATTTTCGCCCGGGATCTGGGCCTTTATGCCTATGAATTACGGGTTTGCGTCGGCGATTCGGGCCGTGAGGTCACGCCGATGGGAGACACGCTTAGCCAGGCAAGCAATGCCATTGCACTGGATGAACTGACCGGGCCGTTGCCGGCCATGATCACCTCGCCGTTAGATTTGATGGCAGGTAATGCCATTGCTTGGCCGGCGGAACGCCTGATACTAAAATTCAGTCCCGAGGTACTGGATCAAAACTCCGATTTATCGTCGCTACTGCCGCGATTCCAGGCGACGGGCTATACGGTATCCATCGATGGTGAATGGCAAGGGCTGGATCCCTCCTCGCTGCAACTCCCGGATGGTTCCCTGATTACTCTCAGTGCCACCAGCCTGCCGCCCGAGTCGATACTGAGACACTATAAAAATCAGTCTAACATCACGCTGCTAGCACAAAACATCAACGAACCCGATCAGTACGAGCAGATGAAACAACTGGGATGTGATTTGTTTCAGGGCACGCTGTTCGAAAAACCGCGGCAATTTACCGATACCGTGATACCGGCAGAGCGCAGCGCCACCCTGCATTTGCTTGCGCGCCTGCAAGACCCGTCGATTGAGATTGATGAAATAGAGATACTGGTTAGCCGCAACGCCACGCTTAGCTATAAATTACTCCGGCTGTTGAACAGCGCGTTTTTCGCCCGCCCCCAGACCGTGGACTCGATTCAGCGCGCGGTGATTTTTTTCGGTCTGGAACGCCTGCGTAACTGGGCCTCCGTCATTGCGCTGAACTCGGTCGATTACCAACCTCGTGAATTGATCACCACCGCGCTGGTGCGGGCACGCACTGCCCAATTGCTGGCTCAAACCAGCGTTTCGACTAACTCCGGACACTGTTACATCGCCGGTCTGTTTTCCACATTGGACGGCATGATGCAGGCCCCCATGGCAACCATTGTGGAGCAATTAAACCTAGTACCGGACATCAAGCAGGCTCTGATCGACGGCAGCGGCGACGTTGGCGAAGTACTGACAGCAATCCGCGCCCTCGAACAGGGGCAGTGTTCCCATGGGCTATCCTCCCGCCTAGAACCCGGAGTTCAGCAAAAAGCCTATCTCAATGCGATTTCAGTCGCCAGCGAAGTACTGGGCGCGATCGCCTGATCGCATTTCACCCTTCCTCAACTTAACCCAATTTTGGCCGATGCTCTATTAGTGTGATCTGTCGCATTGCGACACTTGAATCGCCCCCGATCTACTAGACACTTTCCAGTCGCTCTTGGTAACGATTCTCATCCTCTACAGGCGACAGCTGATCAAGCAAGCGACGTTGGCGGCCCGTAGAAAAATGCACTACGATAATCAGACAAGACAACTCACCAGATGAGCTAATGTGTCTCTTAAATCAGGCCGCGATGTGTCCGAAATGGTTCGACGACATACAGCTTCGCTCGCGCCCCTTAGCAAAACGTTAGGGCTCAGGAATCAGTTATGAATTTTAAAACAGAAAAGGTTCAGTGGATTGGTAATGTCCTGGTAGATATATTTCATTATCTGGCGCTGTTTATTATAGGCGCAACCATCGTATGGTCTGCAGCTTACGAATATCTACAGATGATGGAAAAAGGATATGCTGAGTTAAAGGATATTCTTTTGCTTTTTATATATCTTGAAATGGGTGCAATGATCGGTATTTACTTCAAAACACACAGATTGCCGGTTCAGTTTCTGATATTTATTGCCATTACTGCTCTTTCCAGGCATTTGGTAATTGACGTGCAACATGTATCCGATAGTTTTCATCTCTATTTGCTAATAATTATCTCGGGATCAATCGTTTTGCTTAGTGGCGCACTTTTTGTTCTGACATTTACTGCAACGAAATACGGCCGTCCAGAAGACGATGTTAATCGAAGCAAAGAGCCCTAACTAGGCGCTGGTTCGGACGCAAACTACGCTGCGCTTCGTTTGCGCTGCACCGCTTAAACGTTATGTCGTCAAATAAACAAATAAATGACTAAGGCGTACAGATATCATTAGTAATGAAACTAATAGAAATGGGAATTGAGACTAAAATGGTAGGGAGGGTTATCTCTAGTAATTCTAACTAAAAACTATAGAAGAAATTTGAGGAGAAACAAAGATGAAGAATATAAAGCAAAAAAGCATAATAGCAATATTTCTAGGTATTGCTATATTGCTTACCGGTAACACTATGGCAAACGAGCGATACGACAAACAAAAGGTGGTCTATCATATTAACTATGACAACCCAAAAGCCCAAGCAGGTGCTTTGCGTAATGTGCAAAACCACATTAATGCGGTTGGTAAGGATAATTTAGACTTAAAAATTGTCATGCACGGAAAAGGGCTTTCATTATTGCTTGAACCTGAAGCAGTTCAAGACACTAAATTAAAATATGGCAATGCAACCTCTGCTATTCAAGCAAAAATTGCTGGTTTAAAAGACCAAGGTGTAGATTTTCAAGTTTGTGCCAATACTCTGCGAGGTAAAAAAATTAGCTATGAAGATGACTTATATGATGTAGATAAAGCAGATATTGTTCCTAGCGGTGTTGCTGAATTATCACGCTTACAGCAACTGGGCTATACATACATAAAACCCTAACAAATCATTCCAAGTTGGACAGACTAGCGTGATGATACTCAATGGGTCATACCAACCCAAAGACTAGTCGTTACCTCATTTATTTTCAACGCAATAAAATAGGGGCGATGACCTTGGTCATCGCCCCTATTGATCAAGCTAGTGAGTCTTACGACTTACTTCTTGGCAGCACGTCGGCGAGATACGCCTGCGAAACCTGCCAAACCAAGACCCATCAGAGCCAAAGTGCCGGGCTCAGGGATGCGCTCAGTTGCAAGAATGAATGAACCGTCTTCCGATCCACAGAATGCTAGGCCAACTGTAAACGCTGATGTGGCACAATCTGTGTCGAAGCCAGTGGCAACCGTAGTATCGGCAATCGCGTTGGCATCTGGATCCGCATCAAAGTTGGAGTCAGCAATGCCCAACAGGATCTCCTCACCACCCGGAATCAGCTCACCCAAGTCATCGCCACCAGAAGACAACAACACGCCAGCCATTGCACTAACCAATGCGAACGTCGCGTCATCTGAACCATCAAACGTTGATTCATCATAAACACCGCCGTTGGTTGGGACACCGAAGTAGGAGAAGGTCGCAATCAAGATACTACCCGCATCGTCAAAACCAGCGCCGCCATTACCCAAGGAACTTGGGTTAGCCTGTATGGCGCCGACACCACTAAGGTCTTGCAGATAGACCTCCAACGAACCGCCGGTATGTGAAATTGTCTGAATTCCGCTACCAAGACCAGAAACGTTGTTATCAACGCTGAATATGAAGGTCAATTCAAAATCAAAGTTTGTGATCTTACCGGTAGACGTCACTGGAATCAGACCGCCGCCGCCTTTGAAAGACGTGGCAACCAGCAGACCATCGGTCGTACCCGTGTCAGCCAAAAGGTCAATATCACTCTTGAACAAGCCAGTGAAATCAACTTCATTAACACCTGATATTGTACCGAAACCGACTAGACCGGCCGCGGCCAAATCAATGGTCCAATCTGTCACCAAAACAGACGCATTGGCTGGCGACATCAAGCCAACGGCCAGAGGTGCAGCAATCGCCATCGCTATTTTGCTTATGTTCATAATTAATCCTTTATCCTAAAAAGCGTTTAACTGCTTTTCCCGATTTTTATTAAGTCGCCAATACGATTACGTCTTGCAATGGCCTTTCTGTCTCTTCTCGCCCAGATACGAAGCAGGTTCCATGCCAAGTTTGTTTATGCATGCTTAACAAATTGTTTTTATTGTAAAAAAATTAGTTGGGATCGAGGCCATTCCGGCCAATAATCGGGTGCGGCGCAAGCAGGTGTAAAATTTTCCAAATCGTCGCTTAATGGTTACTCACATTTATACTTGGAATTTGATCAGAAATTAAAATAACTATTTGATTTTAAGCGTTATTTACGACTGTAAAATTTCTCGACAGCAAGCCGGCATGTGATCTGGAGAGTGATGCCAAGGGCATGAAAAACAACCACTTACAGGATCTTGATACACAGGAGCATGGGGCTGCTCCAGAGAAAGTCCGAGACCAAAGTCTCACCGTCATATACGGAAGACCTACGTACTTAACTATAACTATAAGGCTTGCGGCTATGTGCGGCCATTCCAATATCGCACCCAAGCAATGAGCCCACCGATTAGCGCGCGAGCAATTTTCTTACCTTATCGCGCTGCGCCAACTCCGGGTGCTCCTCCACCAACTGCTGCGCGAGTACGCGGGCGCGTCGATGCTCACCCTGAGCCTCAAACATCTCAGCTAAATCAAGCCTCAGCCCAGGCTCATCACTCAAGTCAATGGCGCGTTGCAACCAACGCTGCGCCTCTGAGTATTTTTCCCGGAGACGAAGAATATTCCCCAAGGTATTCAGGACGCCTGCATTCTTCGGCGCCAATTCAACCGCCTGGGTCGCATAAGCCTCCGCCTTTTCCGGCTTATCGATTCGCAACAACCACGCTAGGTTATTCAATGCCACAACATGATCGGGCACCTGATGAATGATGGTAGCGAAGGCGTTGGCGGCCTCATCAACCCGACCGACCTGCATCGCACGTAACGCAAAGTTGTAGCGAACCAAAACATCTTCCGGGTTATCTTCGAGCCACTCGGCCAGTATACTCAAACTCCCTTCACGATCACCGGCCGACCAGCGCGCCGCAGCCAGGTTGATCGCCAACTGCTGCGTTGGGACAAGAGCATAGGCCTGCTCTGCCGCCAACACCGCATCTGCCTGATTTCCTCGTGCGCTACTCAGCCAGCCTTCGTGTGCCAGTAACACTGGATGATCCGGATGGTCTTGCTTAAGGCGATCGAGATACGTCTGCGCTTTGTCCAAATCCTTGTCACGCAGCGATATTTTTACTAGTTCCAGCAGGGTTGGCGCGTGTTTTGGATCGATATTTAGCGCCGCCTCTAATGCGCGACGCACTCGCTCCGGCTTGCCCACCTGATAGTAGGCACCTGCGAGCAAAAATCGTATATCAGCTGAGTCGGAATCAACCTCAGCCAACTTTTCGTACGTCGACAACGCCACATCATATTCACCGATTTGCGCCTGCGCGCTTGCCCGCGCCCGCAATAATTCTGGTGTGTTTCTTTCCTCTCCGGTAATCTCCCGCAGTACGTCCAAGGTCGCTTCCGGTTGGCCCGCCTTTAGATAGACTTGGGCCTTGAGAACTCGCGGAGGCACCGCATCCGGCTTGTAGGCAAGCGCCTTGTCGAGCCAGCTGTGGGCCTCATCCAACTCATCATCGGCAAGCGCCAAAGATGCCAGATTCAACAGTGTTTGCTGCTGCTTCGGATGGTATTCCAGCGACTGCAGATAGAGCTGCTCGGCCGCCTTGCGGTTTCCTCGTGCCAACTCAATTCGAGCCAGATTCTCACTGGCGGACACATCGCCAGGGATGATTTCAAGCGCGCCACGCAAGGCTTGAATAGCCTCATCCTCCTTGCCCATTCTCTGCAGAGCGATGCCCACCACATTCAGTGCCAACCGATTTTGTGGATTTCGCTCCAGCATTTTGCGTGCGCCGGCCAACGCCATCTTTGGTCGCCCACCCGTCAAATAGGAGGATATAAGCGCAAACTCGCTGCGCGTAAACAGAGAATCCCCTTGGTTGTCACTATCTGTGGCACTGCGCAGGGTACTGAACCCCTTATCCTCATCACCCTCCATCAGATAGGCCAGACCTAGTTTGGTATGTGCTAGCGACACGTTACCGTGACGCCTAAGAATCTCGCTGCTCAGCATCCCGCTACCGAGTCCATCGCCCTGAGCCAACAGGACATCACTCATCAAACCCATTACCTCAACATCGTCGGG
Organism: Chromatiaceae bacterium; assembly: GCA_012965975.1. GTDB lineage: Bacteria > Pseudomonadota > Gammaproteobacteria > DTRM01 > DTRM01 > DTRM01. The sequence goes on from DTRM01000108.1 coordinate 23,056, forward strand.
ATACCGTTCTAGGAACGGGCGCAGCGCCTCTTCAGCGCGCGGAAATTTCTGCTCTTGTATATAGAGAAGTGCCAACAACATCCGCCCACGACGCGACCAAGGAGATAAATTGACGTAGCGCCCAAGGTAAAGCTCGGCCTGACCATATTCTTTCAAGCGAAAATGGGTGGCACCGAGATAAAATAACGCAGGACGATAATTTGCGTTGGCATTCACCGCCGCTTGTAACGCCGCCTTTCCCTCCTCAAGCCGACCCTGCTGATAGTTCGCCAATCCCTTCGCATACTGCACACCGGGGCTATCTTTATATGACTTGGGTAACTTCGACAGATCACGTTTTGCCTCGTCATAGCGTCCAAGCACAATACGGGTAATCGCGCGCTTAAGCCGATCAACGCTGTGATTCAGATGCAGAGATATCGATTTCGAATAAGCCGCCTCCGCTGCCTCCGCATCACCTGCCATACGTTCGAGATCGCCAAGAAACACCCATGCTGCCGCTAAATTGGGTGATTTCTGCAGCGTCTGATCTAACTGGGTACGTGCGTCGTCGTTACGACCCTGCCGTAGCGCAAGACGCGCCATTCCCATATAACCGTGGGCACCCTCTGGCGCAAGTTCGATGGAACGCTGGAATGCAGCATCGGCCTTATCAAGCTCGCGCTTCATCAGCCGTGCCTCGCCTTCCAATGCGGCGAGTCTTGCCTGTGATGACGCATCGAGACCATCTGTTTCTGACGCCAATTCCAAAACCTTGTCATACTTGCGCTGCAGAAACTTGGCCGTGGCCAAATCAACCACCAGGACATCACGTGGTATGCCCAACTCCAGTGCGCGATACAGTTCCTTTGCCGCCGCAGGACCGCTTTCCAATTCGACATGCAATCGCCCCAGCAGCCAACGCGCCTCAGGGTTACCAGGATTTTTCTGCAACGCGTTCTTGAGCTCAACTGAGCTGGCGCGCAAGTCACCATCGTCGTAAAAATCCTTGGCTCTGGCAACGTGTTGCCGATCGCTGACATCAACCAGATCACAACCACTGAGACTGAAAACCAGAATCAGAATGGCCCACCCGAAGGTAGATCGTTTCACTTGATTTTCTCCAACATGCTGGTGGCGTCCTTACGCAAAGGGAAATCCTTTGCATCGCGCAGTAAACGCACCAATTCCTTACGCGCCTCCTGTCGACGCCCAACCTTGTCGTAGGCAACCGCAAGATGATAGCGAATGTCATACAGATAAGGGGATCGAATCGAGGCTTCCTGCAACACCACCAGTCCACGCTCAACCTGGCCTTGAGAAACCAACACCCAACCAAACGTATCCGCAACCGCGCTTTTCTCGGGATCCTGCTGATAGGCATGCTCGGCGACATCAATCGCTCGTGGGTCATTGCGATCGTTATACATCCAGGCAAGATTGTTGAGCATGATGATATTGTCCGGATCAACGGCTCTGAGTTGCTCGTAGGTCGCAATTGCCTCGTCGTCCTTACCATCCCCCTGTAATCCCATAGCCAATACCATCAAGCCACCCCTATCGTCGGGGTGGTTCTGCACCCATCCACGCATCAGCGCGTAGGCATCGTCGCGACGTTGAACCTGTATCAGTGCACGATAGGCTGCATGAGCCAAATCTTGGTTCGGGGTGACTTCGTATCCCTGCAGATACGCATTTAGGCCGTCTATTGGCCGCTTCATTCTCTGCAGTATGGAGCCTTTGAGTTTGTATCCTTGCGCCGACTCTGGAAACCGTTCTATCAACGAGCCGGCGTGAACCAGCGCATTCTCAAGACGGTTATCGGCAGCCGAGATACGCGTCGCCAACAATAAACCTGGAAAACTGCCCGGTTCAATAAACAGGGCCCGTTCGATATGCAATCGCGCCGCTGCCATATCCCCGGACTTCCACTCCGCCTCGGCGCGCATATACCACGGCTCTGCTATGTCAGGTGCGCTATCTGAATAGGTAGTAAAATGCGTTAACGCACTGGAAAATTTGTCGTTCGCTAACAGCGCAACACCCAACAATCGCGTCGCAGCCATACTCTTTGGCGCCGCATCGCTGAACGCTCGAGCAACGACCAGCGCCTTCAGCACCTCTCCGGACTTCAACTGCGATTGGATCAGCAATGTCGCGGCTGATGCAGACTCTGGGTGGACATCATGCGCAGCCTGAACCCACTTCAGCATCTCTTGCTGATGACCACGCCGTAACGCGACTTGTGCCAACCCCATCAGCGCCCTCTCGGAACCTGCCAAGCCTTTCAGCACCCGCTGATAATGTGATTCTGCCACATCCAGATCACCGGTCCTGACCGCAATGGCCGCCAGATTCAGGTGGGCTGTATGGAAACCCTCATCAATGCCCAGTGCCGCCTGAAAACTTGTCTTGGCATCGTCCAACTGATGCTGAACAAGATAGGCAGCGCCCAATAAATTATGCGGCACCGGTGATTCGGGATGCTTTTGGATCAGCGCTTGAGCGGCAATCAGCGCCTCATCGTAGTGTTTTTGTTTAAGGTGGGCGAGAATAAGCAACACATCGGCCTGAATCAGATTCTGCCCCAAATCGACCGCCTCTTGCAGTGCCTCTACCGCACTCCCGCTCTCACCGGTTGCCATACGCCCCAACGCAAGCTGGGCTCGCAGTACCGCCATATCCGGCTCCAACTCGATGGCTTTTTCCAGATACTCATTACCCAGTGCATAATCACCAGTACGCAGATACGCACTACCCAACAATGCCAGATACTGCGCGTTATCGAGATTCCCCTCGCTAACCGACTCCAGCAGGTGAATCGCCTTCAGCGGTTCATTCAGTCGCAAATGAATACCTGCCATCATTCGAATCGAGGGAAAATGGTCTGGTCGGGCCACAACAAAGCGCCCAATATGATCACGCGCCGCTTCAAAACTACCCCGACCATATTGAATCGTTCCCAATAACAAATGGGTGCGCAGATCCTCCGGCGCGGCGTTCAGCACCTTAAGCAGCGACACCTCGGCAACTTCCACTTCCTTACGCTGAAGCGCGAGCAGACCGTGCATATAATTCGCTGGAATAATATTGCTGTTAAGACGTAATAGGTGATCAACCGGTGCCTGTGCCTGCTCAAATTCTCGCGCAGAAATATGGGTAGACGCCTTACCCAAAAGAGCCGGCATACTATCCGGGGCTATCATCAATGAGCGATCAAAGGCCACTATTGCCTCCACCAGTTGATCTTGAACACGATAAGATTCAGCAATCAAAAGACTCGCTTGCAGGCTTTTCTGATCCGCTTGCAATACCTCCTCTGCGTACTTTATCGCGAGATCATACTCACCATTCCGCGCCAACAATTTGGCCAGGCCCAGCATCGCGCTGGCTGATTTCGGGGTACCCTCCAGTGCCTTGGCAAAATGCTCACGCGCTGAATCATCCTGACCCAAACCTCCGTAGGCCTCACCACGCACCGACAGGACGACCGCCCGAATCTCCGGGGCATCACGGTCCTCAACCTCAATCTGCTCAAGAACCCGATCGAACTTGCGTTGCAATAACAACGCACGACCATAGGACTCAATCCATAACTCGCGCTTGGTGCGTAACTTGCGCAGGCGCTCGGTTTCCTTCTCCGCT
>DTRM01000109.1 GCA_012965975.1 Chromatiaceae bacterium
ACTTGTTGACTGAATCCCGTCAGTTTTTGCTCTCCTTCGGTCGGTCCTGAGACATGGCGGGAGCCTGACACTTATCCGTAACCGCCTGAATTTCTTTTGGTTTAACTACGCTTTTTCGGCCAGAGGATGAACTTGGCACTAACCTTGCTTTATCCAAAGCAAAGGCCCACCGCAGTGATTCAACCCATCTTTGTGCAGGCCGTTGTTTTTGGTAAGGGCGGGTTGGCACCCGCAGTCAGAACTCCTCCGGCGCTGAATAAGCGTTTTCGACCCGTCTTCTACAAGACGGGTTTTTTTTGGCTCAAACAACAGAAAACCCGGACACCTCCGTCATCCTGGCGCAGGCCGGGATCCAGGGTTTTGAGCATTCGTGCAATCTAATCAGATTCGCCTATCCAGTCTTTCGGTTTTAGATACACATCGTACAACTCGGCCTCAGGCGTGCCCGCCTCGGGCGACCAGTTGTAACGCCAACGGACTTCCGGAGGTAGCGACATCAGGATCGATTCGGTGCGGCCACCGGATTGCAGTCCGAACAAGGTACCACGGTCATATACGAGGTTGAATTCGACGTAGCGGCCGCGTCGATAGAGTTGAAAATCCCGTTCGCGATCTCCCCATTCAATGTCCTTGCGCCGCGCAACGATGGGGCGGTAGGCATCGAGATAGTGGTCGCCGACGCTGCGCATAAAATCAAAACTTTTTTCGAACCCCCATTCATTGAGGTCGTCAAAAAACAGTCCGCCGATACCGCGGGGTTCATTGCGGTGCTTGAGAAAGAAATAGTCATCACACCATTGTTTGTACTTGGTGTAGACGTTATCGCCAAACGGGTCGCAGGCGGCCTTGGCCGTGGTGTGCCAATGTTTGGCATCGTCGGTGAAACCGTAATACGGGGTCAGATCGAAGCCTCCGCCGAACCACCAGATTGGGTCTTGGCCGTCTTTCTGAGCAATAAAAAAACGCACGTTGGCGTGGGAGGTGGGGACATAGGGGTTGTGTGGATGCAGTACCAGAGACACGCCGACTGCCTGAAAATGACAGCCAGCCAGTTCAGGCCGCGCCTGGGTTGCGGATGCGGGAAGTTCATCACCGTACACGTGCGACAGGTTGACGCCACCTTGTTCAAATACATCACCATTGTTCAGAACGCGGGTGCGTCCGCCACCGCCTTCTCCACCATCGCGATCCCATTGGTCTTCGCTAAATGTTCCGCTGCCGTCTTCTTTTTCCAGTCCCGCGCAAATACGATCTTGTAGATCCAACAGGTAGTTGCGAACGAGGGTGATGTCGATGTCCATGGGCGAATCCGCTTTCCTGTGATTACCAGTTGAAGTCAATCATGTGCAGTGGCTGGCTGGGTTGATCAAACGCATGCCACAGGTCATTGATGGATACGTTGAGCGTGGGGTGCTGGGTATCGCCAGCGATGTCCATAAGAGGTTTGAGGACGAAGGCGTAGCGAGTGATTTCGTCGCGTGGCACTTCAAGCCCGTGATCTTGACGTACCTCGTTGCCGAACAACAGCAGATCGAGATCCAGTGTGCGCGGCGAGAAGCGTGGGCCACGGCGATCGCGGCCGTGTTCGTCTTCGATGCGGGTCAGGGTGGCATCGACTGTTTCAACACTGAGATCGGTGTACACCCGCGCCACCAGATTATAAAAATCGTCGCCATCAAACCCAACGGCCTTGCTTTCATACACGGGCGAACATTCTACCTCACCATACTCTGAGCGCAGCGCGAGGATGGACGAATGGAGGTTGGTTTCACGTTCAACGTTGCTGCCGATGCTAATCAGGACTGGGGTACTCATTCAGGTTCGCGTGCCGCGCTCGATGATAATGCCAACATCGCGTGATCCACGCACTGCGCCGACCTTGTTCAGGGTCAGTTTCAGCCATGCGACGCCGAACTCGGTTTGGATCAGTTCGGCCACTCGTTCCGCCAGTGTTTCCACCAGTTGGAATTCGCTGTCCCCAACAAACCCGATGATGCGCTTGGCCACCGCCTTGTAATTCAAGGTGTCGTCAATATTATCGCTGGCCGCAGCCTTGGCAATGTCGGTGCCCATCTCGAGATCGAAGATCACGGTTTGGGGCATGCGGCGCTCCCACTCGTAGATGCCGACGATGGTGTCGATTTTGAGTTCGCGGAGGAAGATTATGTCCATAGGTAAAGGTGAACAGCTTACGGAGTTTGGCTAAGCATAAAAGGTTATGCCGCAGCGAACAATTGCTGCGTGCAATGAGGGCTTGACTGGGCGGTGCCCAATCAGTCCAATGATGCCCATGAGCGATATCCTTTTTGTTGCCTTTGCCTATCTGTGTGGATCAATCTCCAGCGCAATACTGGTGTGCCGTCTGGCTGGATTGCCGGATCCGCGCTCACAGGGTTCTGGCAATCCGGGCGCGACCAATGTGTTTCGGTTTGGGGGTAAGAAGGCGGCCGCGATGACCTTGTTTGGCGATATGCTGAAGGGCTTGTTGCCGATGTTACTGGCGAATCTGCTCGAACCGGGGGCCGCTCTGCTGGCGATGGTCGGTCTGGCGGCATTTCTCGGGCATCTGTACCCGGTGTTTTTCGGTTTTCGTGGTGGCAAGGGGGTGGCGACCACGTTTGGCGTATTGTGCGGCTTGCATTGGCAAATTGGCGTGGTCGTCGCGATGATCTGGATGCTGATGGCCGCATTATTTCGGGTGTCCTCCCTGTCGGCATTGACGGCGACGTTGTTTGCGCCGCTGGTGGTGTGGGTGCAGACCGGCGGCAGCCTGCCATTGACCATTGCCGTGACGTTGATTTCGGTAATGCTGTTCTGGCGTCACCGCAGTAATATTCGCGGCCTGTTGGCGGGTAGCGAAGGCAAGTTCGGATCTGGCTAATCGCCTGCAGCCCCCGGTTCGCGGTCAAGGCCGCTCCTACAGGGGGCGCAATTCGTCCAATGGCCAGCGTGGCCGGACTTCGATCGCGGTATCGGTGGCAGCGCCTTTTAGTAGGCGTTGCGCGCCGGCATAGGCGATCATCGCCGCGTTGTCTGTACACAGATCCTGACGCGGGTAGTAGCCACGAGCACCTTCCTTGGCGAGCATCGAATCGAGCCTAAGTCGCAGATGTAAGTTGGCGCTGACTCCGCCGGATACAACTAGGCTTTTTAGTCCGGTTGCCTGTAATGCGCGTTTGCACTTGATGGCCAGCGTATCCGCAACGGCGTCCTCAAAGGCGCGGGCAATGTCCGCCCGGTCGCTGTCTGTGCCATCTACCGAGGCCATTGTGTTCACCGCGAAGGTTTTCAAACCACTGAAGCTCATGTCCATCCCGGGTCGGTCAGTCATCGGTCGGGGGAAGCGAAAGCGGTCGGGATTCCCCTGTTTTGCCAGCGCCGCGAGTGAGGGTCCACCGGGGTAGGACAGGCCCAGCAACTTCGCCGTTTTGTCGAAAGCCTCGCCGGCGGCGTCGTCGAGCGATTGACCCAGAAAGCGGTAGTCGCCCCTGGCGGCGACGTGGATCAGCAGGGTGTGGCCACCCGATACCAACAACGCGACGAATGGAAATTCAGGCGGATCCGGCTCCAGCATCGGGGCCAGCAAATGCCCCTCCATATGATGAACCTCGACGCTGGGGATGTCCCAGCTCCACGCCAGGCTGCGACCGATGCAGGCACCGACCAGTAGGGCACCGACCAGGCCCGGACCGGCGGTATAGGCAATGCCGTCGATGTCACCGCGCTGGCAGCCGGCCGCATCAAGCACCAGTCGGGTTAGCGGGATTGCCTTGCGCACGTGGTCGCGCGACGCCAGTTCGGGCACCACGCCGCCGTATTCGGCATGCAGCGCAATCTGGCTGTGAATCTCATGGCTCAGCAACCCCGCGTCGGTATCAAAAATGGCAACGGCGGTCTCATCGCAGGAGCTTTCTATCCCCAAAATCTTCACGCGCTGTTGATCACTCCGTTTCTGGCCAGAGGCACTGGCCGATAATAATAATTCAGGCTATAATAGTTGGTTCAGTCCTGCCGAAAAAGACAGGAAGCACAAAAATAATGAATTTTGAGGGTATCCATGCCATCTGTTCGAGTTAGAGAAAACGAGCCATTTGAAATCGCACTGCGTCGTTTCAAGCGTGCCTGTGAAAAGGCCTCCGTATTATCGGATGTCCGCCGTCGCGAGTTTTATGAAAAGCCAACGGCCGAGCGCAAGCGCAAGGCCGCCGCGGCAGTTAAGCGCAACGACAAGCGACTATATCGCGAAATCTCCCGCCGTATTCGGCTTTATTAAGCCACCCGGCTCAGGGCACCTCACATGTCGTCATCGGACGCAGGCCTCAAGGCACGCATCACCACGGATATGAAGACCGCGATGAAGTCAGGCGACAAGTCGCGTTTGGGCACTATCCGCCTGATTCTCGCGGCCATCAAGCAGGTCGAAGTAGACCAGCGTATCGAACTAGATGACGCCGCTGTCACCACGATTCTGGACAAAATGACCAAGCAGCGTCGCGAGTCCATCAGTCAGTATGACAAGGCAGGTCGCGATGATTTGTCCGCAGTCGAGGCGGCAGAAATCGAGGTATTGAAAACCTACCTGCCCGAGCCACTGTCCGACGCTGAGATTAATGCGCTGATTGATGCCGCGATCAGTGACACCGGTGCCGGATCCATCAAGGACATGGGCAAGGTCATGGGGCAACTCAAACCCAAAATGCAGGGCCGCGCAGATATGGGTGCGGTCAGCGGGATGATCAAATCCCGTTTAAACGCGTAGTTCTACGCGTTACGAGTAAACTGCCAAACCATGGCAGGCAGAATTCCAGAGTCTTTTATTGACGAGTTGATGGCTCGTGTCGACATCGTCGAAGTCATTGACGCGCGCGTCCCATTGCGCAAGACCGGTAAGGAATACGCCGCCTGCTGTCCCTTTCACGACGAAAAAACCGCCTCGTTTACGGTCAGTCCGACCAAGCAATTTTTCCATTGTTTTGGTTGTGGTGCGCATGGCAGCGCGATCGGTTTCCTGATGGATTACGAACATCTGGATTTTGTCAGCTGTGTGGAGGAGTTGGCATCCAGAGTCGGTATGGAGGTGCCGCGCGAAGGTGCTGATGACAGCCCCGGGGATTCGGTCTCGCGCTCGCTGTATCCGCTACTGGAAAAGATATCGGCCCATTATCAGGCACAGTTGCGTGACTCGGAACATGCCCCGCAGGCGGTGGACTATCTGAAGTTACGTGGCTTGAGCGGCGAGATTGCCGCGCGTTTTGGCATTGGCTTCGCCGCCCCCGGTTGGCGCAATGTACTCGACGGTTTCGGGGTTGACCAGGCACACGTCGACTGGCTCAAGCTCGCCGGAATGGTGATCGAAAATGATCAGGGCAAGGTGTATGACCGTTTTCGCGAACGCGTGATGTTTCCAATACGTGACCGGCGCGGCCGTGTGATTGGCTTCGGTGGGCGCGTGTTGGGCGACGACACGCCAAAATACCTGAACTCCCCCGAAACCCCGGTATTTCACAAGGGACGCGAGTTGTACGGTCTGTATGAGGCTTGCCTCGCCGAGCGCAAGTTGGAGCGACTGCTGGTGGTTGAGGGTTACATGGACGTGGTGGCGCTGGCTCAGGCGGGCCTGTCGGCGGTGGTGGCGACCCTCGGGACCGCCACCACCACCGAGCATTTGCAGTTGTTGTTTCGGGTCACCCCCGAGGTGGTGTTCAGTTTTGATGGTGACCGCGCTGGCCGCGATGCCGCATGGAAGGCCTTGTTGACGAGCCTGCCGCATCTCCAAGCCGGGAGGCAGATTCGGCTGTTGATGCTGCCCGACGGGGAAGATCCGGATACCTTGGTGCGCAAGGAGGGCGCCGACGCGTTTCGCGCGCGCATGGCAAAGGCGACGCCGCTGTCCGAGTACTACTTCGCCCACTTGTGCGCCGATCTGGACATGCAATCGATGGATGGGCGTGCGCGGTTGGTCGAACTGGCGCGACCGCACATTGCGTTATTGCCGCCGGGGGCGTTCCGGGAACTGATGTTGGCGCGTCTGGCCGAGGTCAGTGGCCTGCAGCTGGACAAGCTCGAGGCGCTGTTGAGAGGGGATAAACCTCCAGAACGGGCGACGCGGCCAGTGCGACGAGCGGCCCAGAGGCCCATCTCGTCACAGCAGGTGATGACCCCGATGCGCCGTGCTATTGCAATTTTAATCCAGAATCCCCATCTCAGCCAGAAGGTGGGTGACGTTGAATCACTCAGGAATTTACCCATCGCTGGCATAGACTTATTGCTACAGTTGATTGAAGTTACGAGAAATTCTCCTACACTTACTACGGGCGGGTTACTTGAGCGCTGGCGTGATAGTGAGCAGGTGAAACATCTTTCTGTACTCGCGCAACACGATTTAGTGGTATCGGAAGACGTGCTGGAAGATGAATTAGCGGGTGCGCTGGAAATATTGCAGAAACAAGGCCAAAAGTCGGTTATTGACGCATTACTCGACAAAGCGAGTCGAAATGAGCTTAATTCCGCCGAAAAGCGGGAACTAGCGAGGCATTTGAGCAGTCAGAGATAGCATTGGGAAGTCATTCTATAGTAGCAAAATCTAAATCTTCTGATATACTAATAGATTCGGGTTTGCGCGCTTTAAACTTAGGAAATGCGAGCATGAATCAGGGACATCAACGTTCTGAACTTAAAACATTAATTGCTCGGGGTAAAGAGCAGGGATTTTTGACCTATGCCGAGGTCAACGATCATCTGCCAGACGAAGTAGTCGACTCTGAGCAAATCGAAGACATCATCGGGATGATCAACGATATGGGTATTTCGGTCCATGAGACCGCGCCTGATCGTGATTCTATCATCCTGCCGGACGCGGCTGTCTCGACGGATGACGATGCTGCAGAAGCTGCGGCAGCTGCACTAGCGTCTGTCGATAGTGATTTTGGTCGTACCACCGACCCCGTTCGCATGTACATGCGTGAGATGGGTACGGTTGAGCTGCTGACGCGTGAAGGTGAGCTTGAAATCGCCAAGCGTATCGAAGCAGGCCAAGGTCAGATGCTCGAGGCACTGTCTACCTATCCTTTAAGCGCCAACGTGATTTTGGAAGCGGCCGATCGCTGGGAAGCCGGTGAGAAGCGTTTGTCCGAGATCATGAGTGGGTTTATTGATCTGGATCTCGTCGAAGAAGAGTTCACCGTCGCTACCGCTCAGGCGCAGGCACAAAAGGCGCAGCTCGAAAAGGAACGCGAGAAAGAGCGCGAAGCCGCCGGCGAACCGCCGCTGGAGTCAGAAAATACCGGTCCTGTTGGTCCCGACCCAGAAGAGGCCAAGGCGCACTTTGCGAAGATGCGTAAGGTTTATGCCAAGGCCGTTAGTGGTCTGGCCAAGCATGGCCGTGGTCACAAGACCACGGATAAGCATTGTGACGAGCTGGCGCGCTGCGTTCTCGAGCTCAAGCTGGTGCCGATGATGGCCGCCGCGCTGGTGACCAACCTGCGCCGCCTGTTGATATTAATTCGCAGCAACGAGCGTGAGATCCTGAGGATCTGCGTAAATGATGCGGGCATGTCACGCAAGGAGTTCATTACCGATTTTCCCGATAATGAAACCAACCCTGATTGGCTGACTGGTCTATTGAATAGCGGCAAGGATTATGTGCCTGTTATCGAAGAAAACGAAGATGAGATCGGACGTTGCCAGAACCGCTTGGTATTGGCTGAGGTCAAGGCCGGTCTGACAATCGCTGAAATCAAAGAAGTGAATCGCAGCATGACGCTGGGTGAAGCCAAGGCTCGCCGCGCGAAAAAGGAAATGGTTGAAGCCAACCTGCGCTTGGTCATTTCGATTGCGAAAAAATACACCAACCGTGGTTTGCAGTTCCTCGATTTGATCCAGGAAGGCAATATTGGATTGATGAAGGCGGTCGACAAGTTCGAATACCGTCGCGGTTACAAGTTTTCAACCTATGCAACCTGGTGGATTCGTCAGGCCATTACGCGCTCGATTGCGGATCAGGCCCGTACCATTCGTATTCCGGTACACATGATCGAAACCATCAACAAGCTGAACCGTATCTCACGGCAGATGTTGCAGGAGATGGGCCGCGAGGCCACGCCCGAAGAGTTGGCTGTGCGCATGGAAATGCCAGAAGACAAGGTGCGCAAGGTACTGAAGATAGCGAAAGAGCCTATCTCAATGGAAACGCCGATCGGTGACGACGAAGATTCACACTTGGGTGATTTCATTGAGGACGCAAGCGTGGTGTCCCCAGTTGATGCGGCGACCATTGGTGGCTTGTGTGAGGCAACTCAGGAAGTTCTATCTGGTCTGACCGCACGTGAAGCCAAGGTTTTGCGGATGCGTTTTGGTATCGGCATGAACACCGACCACACGCTGGAAGAAGTCGGCAAACAGTTTGATGTCACGCGTGAGCGTATCCGTCAGATTGAGGCCAAGGCTCTGCGCAAACTGCGTCATCCGAGTCGTTCCGATAACCTGAAGAGTTTTCTGGACTCCAACGGTAACCCAGCAAACGGAACCACACCGTCCTAATCGGGATTGTCATCTAAGTAATTAAAGGCCCGGCCAGTTTCACTGTCCGGGCCTTTTTCTTGTAAGATGCACACTTCGGGCCCGTAGCTCAGTTGGTTAGAGCAGGGGACTCATAATCCCTTGGTCCAAGGTTCAAGTCCTTGCGGGCCCACCAAATCCTATAAATATCTTCTACTTATAATCCTAAGACCGGGGGATTATCGAGGTCAGCTCGGGGGGTTCTTAGGATGACTCTGGTAGACAACGCTTTTTAATTCCCGGGCGTCCGGTTCACTATGCAATCTAAGTTAAACAAGCTTCTTACAAAGCACCGACAGTTAGTTCATTCCGATATGATGAAGGTGATTTCGCATGTGCAGAGAGAGGATGGGGAGTGGCTGATCAATACGTTGATGTTAGAAGGTTGTGATGTGCCCTTTAGGTATAAACGTACAAAAGCCTATAAAAATATCAGCGGTCAACGAGTCAACTTAACCTATTACGCAACGACCGAAACGGTGGCCGGGTTGGAGTTTGAAGTCATGAAGGTCGTCCGAATTAAGATTGCTTGAATTCAAGGAAGCTCGAGGGGTCGGTCGGCTTGAATCACCAATCGCTTGATTCACAGTTC
>DTRM01000110.1:0-5064 GCA_012965975.1 Chromatiaceae bacterium
CTGTAACCGGGTGGAATATCTATCTCATCGGCGATACGTTCGCGTAGCTCTTTCACCAAGCCACCCATATCACGACCATCAACATTGGCCTGAATCACGACGCGCCGTTGTACGTCATCACGGCGAATCTGTGGCGGACCGGATTCGATCGACACCTTCGAGACATCGCCCAGCTCTACCCATGCGCCATTGGGTGCCTGCAAGATGAGGCGACGAATCGCCTCCACGCGGTTACGACTGCCCTCGTTCAAACGCACGTAAATATCGTAACGCTCATTACCGTTAATAACTTGTCCCGCGTCGCGCCCACCAATCGCGTCTGCGACCAGATCCATCACCTGAGCGACTGGTATTCCATAGCGTGCCAACGCATCCCGATCCGGGCGCACAACCAGTTGCGCCTCGCCGGCAATCTGCTCCAATTCGACGCCACGAGTCCCTTCAACGTTTCGCACTAATGCCTCGATGGCTTTTCCGGTCGTCGCCAACCCATCGAGGTCTGGGCCAAATAACTTGATCGCAAGCTGCGCCTTAACCCCGGATAGCAACTCATCTACGCGAGTGGCGATTGGCTGCGAGAATGAAAACAACAGACCTGGATGCACCGACATTTTTTCCTCCATCAGGACTTGCAACGCCTTGCGATCCAGCGCACTGGTCCATTCGGATACGGGTTTCATACCGACAAATATTTCGATATTCGACACCGGCTCGGGGTCACCACCGATCTCTGCGCGGCCCACTCGACTGAAGGTATACAAAACCTCTGGAAACGTCATTAACCGCGCCTCAAGTTTCTGAGAAACTTGCAACGAGGTATCCAGACTTGATGACGGCGCTAATGTCACTCGAATATTGAGCGTACCCTCCTCCAACTCAGGAACAAACTCTGTCCCGAGCAATGGGACCAGCATCAAGGAGCCAACGAACAGCGCGGCCGCCGAAGTCACCACGAGACTGCGACGCTTGAGCGCCCCATCCAGTCCGCGGCGATACAGGCTCGATAATAACGGCATAATCAGCCCTTCCCTGTGCGCCACCCCACGTCGAAACAAGTAAGTCGCCAACGCCGGCACAACCATCAATGCGACAAACAACGACGCCAGCATAGCCAACACAATGGAAACCGCCATTGGTTGAAATAACTTGCCTTCGACACCTTCAAGGCTGAACAATGGCGCAAACACAATAATGATGATCAACACGGCGAAGAACACCGGTCGACCGACTTCGCGTGCCGCCTCTTGAATACGCAACGCAATGCCATGCCTATCGTGGGCCGCATCATAGGGTGTTTCACTGCCAGACTGTTGGCTCGCCTCATCAAAGTGATCTTTATCCGGACGAGTCAGGTGACTAAAAATATGCTCCATCATCACTACCGAGCCATCCACCATCATGCCAATTGCAATCGCTAAACCACCCAACGACATCAGGTTAGCCGACACACCCCACTGCGCCATAGCCATCAACGCCAGTCCGATGGAAATTGGCACCGAAATAAGGACCAGAAAACTGGCGCGTAAATTCACCAAAAACAACATTAGCACTATGATGATTAACACAAAGGCTTCCAATAAGGCCTTACTGACCGTGTTAACGGCCTGATCGACCAGAGTGGACTGATCGTATACCGGCTCTAGCGTCACCCCCTCAGGCAAGGCCATTTGAATCGTCGGTAAACGATCCCTAACCCCATCAATTGCGGCTTTGGTATTGGCACCCATACGCTTCAAAACGACACCCGCGACCACCTCGCCCAACGGCATGGGACGACCCTCCGCATCTCGACGCGTCATGGTCACCGCGCCTTGGCGAATCTCTGGACCGAATTGTACGTCAGCGATATCACTCACGCGTACCGGGACACCATCGACATCCTTTAACGGGATGTTCCCGATGTCACGCAAACCATCTTCGCCACTACGCAACCAACCCACACCACGAATCACCAATTGCTCCGCGCCACGATCGAGATACCAACCACCCGCGTTACGATTGTTCGCTTCTACCGCTTCTACCACATCATCGACGCGTAGCTTATGGGAAAGCAGTCGTTGTGGATCGAGTTGCACCTGATACTGACGCACTTCACCACCAAACGAGAGTACCTCAGTGACCCCATCGACAGGCATCAACAATAATTTCACCACCCAGTCGTTCAGACTACGTAGCGCGATGGCATCGTACTTCTGGGGGTCATCCGCTCGCAGAATATACTGATACATCTGTCCAAGACCCGATGTATTGGGACCCAGTCCGGGTGTTCCTATACCGTCCGGTATTTGTTCACGCGCGGTCTGCAAGCGTTCAAATACCAACTGGCGCGCGAAGTAAATATCCGTGCCTTCCTTGAACACCACGGTAATCACCGATAGTCCCGTCTTGGAGATAGAACGCACTTCTTCCACATCAGGCAGGGCATACATGACGGACTCAATCGGAAAGGTGATCAACTGTTCCACTTCTTCAGCGGCCAGACCACGCGCCTCGGTGTTGATTTGCACCTGTATGTTGGTGACATCCGGAAACGCATCCAGATTTAGTTTCGGCAGAATGAGACTGCTCGCCACCAGCATCGCCAGCAGCGCCAGAACCACCATCAGACGGTTCTGCACACCGAGATCAATCAATCTATTTAACATATCGACCTCTAGTGGTTATGTATCGAAAAGCCTGACTTGGCCAACTCGGATTGAAGAAAAAAGACACCTTGCACAACGACATTAACGCCCGGATCAAGGCCTTCGATCACGCTAAGGTCACCTGCGGAACGAATGATCTTAATTTCGCGATGCTCAAATTCATTAGGCTCATGTTCAATGAACACCTGCCAATCACCATCCGGGCTACGCAGTATGGCGTTGGTCGGTATCACTAACGCCTGCTCGGTAGCAGACGCGTCTATCAATGCCTGCACAAACAGGCCGGGGTGCAAGCGATCATCCAGATTCGGAATTTGGATGCGAACACCCAAGGTTCGCGTCCGCTCGTCCAACGCATGGAACACCTGAATCACTTCCCCCAATATCGGCTTACCTCTAATCACGACACTGGCCGATGCTCCCACTCGCACTTGATCCGCCTGCTCCGGCATTAAACGCGCCTCAACCCACAGCATGGATTCATCACTCACTTCGAACAGAACCTGGCCTGCTGCAACCAATGCGCCGACAATGAAATCATCGCTGATCACCGTGCCCGCCTGTGATGCCAACAATTGAAAGCGGCCATTAGCCATAGCTGCGTTACCACTCTCAACCAGCTTATCCACTTGCTTCGCGGTCATGCCATACGCTTGCGCGCGGGCACGAGCCTGTTCGCGTTCGACGCGCGCCTCGGTATAACGTTGCTCAGATACCATGTCACGGCCTAGCTTCTTCACCCGTCGCCATTCACGTGCGGCGACCAAGAGATCTCCCTGTGCCTGTGCCATATCGACGCTGGACAAGGTCACCAAAGGCTGTCCGACATCCACCGCATCACCCAACACAACATGACGCTCGATAATCTGGGCGGCAATGCGTGGCGTGACCTTGATCGTCGCATAGGCGTTGAGCTGTGTTTCACCCGGCGCGCGCAACTGCGAGACAACACGGCGCGGCGACAGAGGCTCGCTCACAATCCCCGCGGCATTCTTCTGTTGTTCAGTCAAGGTGACCCCACCTTCCTCTTCGTGGCCTTGCGTTTCCGCGCCACGCTCGCCGTGTCCGCGCTCCAGATCATACCCTTCGCCGGCCATCGTCAATGACGACATCCCAGACCCCAAAAGAAAGGTTAATACCCAGTTGGTCAACGATTTCATTACTGTGCTCCTGATAAATTGAGCCATTGCTCGACCTGACCGGAGGCGATAAGCCACTCAACCCAGGCCTGCCACATCTGGCCATGTTGTTCGATAGCACCTGCTTGTGTTTCCATTACCTGCTTCACTTGTACGAGATAGTCGGTGGTGCTCAGCTCACCTGCCCGCCACAGGCGCTCCAGCACACTTGACTGCGGGTCAAGACTGGCCTGGCCACCCGCTTTCCACACTTGCCAACTATCGCGCATCACTTGGTATCGTTGCGCCGAGGCGTCGTATCGAGCGCTGGTTTGTCGCTGAGTATTCAGCGCTTCTTGCTGCGCCTGAATCAGGTCCGCATTGGCCGCCTCAACTTCGGCATTGAACGTATTGCGAACGAACAGAGGGATGGATAGCGTCACACCCGCGAGCGACTCTTGATCCTCTTTTCCGATTCGGAATCCCACCGTGGGATCCGGGCGTTTCTCACGCAGCCTCAGATCAACCTCAGAGCGAGCCGAGTCCATGCGCGCTCGCGTTGACTGCACGGATGGTAATGCCGCCATCAAGGACTCTTTATTACGCTCCGCGGATTCGATCAGCGGCGGTAATTCCGGCAACATCGGCACGTCGATTTGAATAAGCCCCGCAAGCGCCCTCAAGGCTTGCTTCTGAATAATTCGTTGCGACGAAGCACTCGCCAGCGCAAAATCGGCTTCCGCCGTTGCCAACCTGGCTAAATCAAGCTCGATCTGGCCAACATCCCCCGCCTCCCAACGTCGCTGTGACAAGTCCGCAAAACGCGTCATTAACTGACTGCCGGAACGGGCGATCGTCTCAAGCTCACCAGCCGCCTGAAATGCAGATAGTTTAGACAACAGCTCAGCTGCGAGCAGCTGACGTCGCTGCGACAACTCAACTCTCGCCGTTCGCACACCGACCTCCGCGATTGCTTTGTGTGCCCCGCGTTTGTTTGACCAGTCGATGGTTTGACTAAGGCCGAGTGACGAGATATTGATGTCTGTGCGCTCGTAGTCGAATTCCAGCTCGGGGTTAAACAGCGGTTGATCCGCGGCGCTTGCGCGCGCAAGCGCCGCGTCTACGGCTGCCTGACCCGCCTGAACATCGGGATTGCCAATAAGGACGGTACCGATCCAATTCGATACGGCCATACCCGATGTACCCCTACCATCCGCCAAGACAAGCGAAGACAGCAACAGAGAGGCCAATATCGCCGCCCATGAACCTGATTTATTCAACATGGTTGAATCCTTGAGAGA
>DTRM01000110.1:5092-9079 GCA_012965975.1 Chromatiaceae bacterium
TCATAGCAAGTGTTACCACCTAACGGGCAACACAATGTACCGGCAATAAACCGGTCAAACAGAAAGAGACTTAGCTTCGAGGAGGGTGATCAGGGGGATCGGAGGGGAGGCGATAATAAGCGACGTAATAAGACGACAGGCCAATATCCGCACGCAGCGCACCAACCACTGGCCGATCCGATGCCAACCCAGTCGCATGGGCAGAGGAATGGCAGCAGTGATCACAGCCGGGCTGGTCTTCACTATCATCTGCGTGATTAGACGAGGTGCCAGCGTGATTTTCGTGCTGATCCGGTGCATCGATATGGATATCGAACGCCATTACCGAACCATACCCAAAGGTACAAACAATCAGCCAACCGAGAATCAGCGCACGTAACATAAGTTGTAGTGTATCAACATAGCCAGAAAAGCACCTATCCGTTCCCGATTGGAGGCATTACAACTTCATCGGCCAGTATGACATCTTGCTTTAAGTTTAGTGCTATCCACGTAAGTTAGCCCGACAGCTGCTCACTCCCGCTGAAGAACAAGGGGTAAACCACGGTTTCCCGGTTGCCCCAATCTTTTCCTCACAGCGCTTATCTTGCACTGTGAGGAAAGCTGTGGCCTGTCCCCCGCTCTTCGATCCCCACTAGAACCACGCCCGCACGCCCACGACGAATTGCACATCGTCGACGTCCTCTCCCTCCGCACGCGCAAAGTCTGCGGTATCGCCGTACAGTTTTGTCCAGTTAACACCGATATAAGGTGCAAACTCGCGTTTGATCTCATAGCGAAGACGAACACCCAGTTCAATGTCGGATAGACCGGACCCAATGCCTGTCGCTGCATCATCCTTGCCAAAAACATTCATCTTTACCTCTGGGGTCAGGATAAGTTGCTGGGTGAACAACGCCTCATACTCGGCTTCCAGACGCACAGCTGTCTGACCGCTCTCCCCGATGAATACAGCGGCGTCAATTTCAAACCAGTATGGGGCTACGCCCTGGAACCCGATGACCGCCCAGTCTCTATCAGGCTCGGGCCTACTGTCATGACGCCAGCCAACCTGAAAATCCCAATACGGTGCAATCGCTCGACTGTATAGCGCCTGAACTTCCACTTCTTCGTTGTCACCATCAGCCCGCTCTATATCGGTCTTGATCCAGAGTTTCTGCAAATCTTTACCAAGCCAACCGTGCGCTTCAAGGACCAGTGGATTGGAACCATCGGTCGATCGTGTTTCAAATTGGCCAATCATGACTTTACCGATGAGCGGGTCGTCATCCATCCCTCCTGCGAAGACAGGCAGACCTAAACTGCTGGAAACTAGTGTTATTAGTAGTCTTCTAATCATGTCATTTCCCCTTAGCTCACGACCACTTTTCGGAACATGCCCAGCATGTGAAAAACCAAGTGGCAGTGGAAGGCCCACGGCCCCATCGCGTCGGCCGTGACCAGGTAACTGGCCCTCGACCCCGGCTGTACGATAACCGTGTGTTTTCGTGGAATCCGATCAGGATCGCCGGTTTCCAAATCGCTCCACATACCGTGCAGGTGCATGGGATGATTCATCATCGTGTCGTTAATGAAGTTAAATCGAACTCGCTCACCGAATTTGAGCTGCAAGGGATCCGCGTCGGCAAACTTGATGCCATTCATCGACCACATGTATCGACTCATGTTGCCGGTTAAGTGCAGGTCAATTTCACGCTCTGGCTCGCGCGGGTCAGGGGTGGGATAAAGATTCTTCAGGTCCGAATAAACCAGAACCCGTCGATTGCTATTACGCAAACCTATGCCCGGGTCATCGATCTTATATTGTGCGCCATCGGCACGCATATCAATGTGGGGCCCATATTCTGTATCGGCGTGCACAATATCGCGATTACTGCCAAAACCGGCTTTACCCGAACCGTAGGCTGGAACCACGGCCATCTTGCTTTGATCCATCACCTTCATGCCACCGCAGGAACCTTCACTCACCTTGCCCATGCCGGCCATGCCTTTCATGCCACCACAAGAACCTTCACTCATCTTGCCCGTGCCCTTACTGCCTTTCATACCGCCGCAGGAACCTTCGCGCATTTTGCTCATATTGGTCATGCCACCGCACGCGCCTTCGCCCATTTTCATTCCCATGTCACCCATGGTTAATATGGGCGCTGCATCCATCGCTGGGACTTCAGCCGACAAACTCAGATCCGGGGTCAACGTACCCAAGGCATAACCGGTCCGATCAATGGACTGAACGAATATCGTGTAGGCCCGGTCATCGTTCGGTTCGACAACCACGTCATAGGTCTCAGCCGTACCAAAGCGAAATTCATCCACGGTAAAGGGTTCCACGTTCTGCCCATCGGCTGCTACCACCGTCATTTTCAAACCCGGAATTCGAACATCGAAAAAGCTCATCGACGACGAATTAATAAATCGCAATCGCACCTTTTCACCCTTCTTGAACAGCCCCTTCCAACCACTGGCAGGCGTGACGCCGTTCATCAAATAGGTGTAGGTGTATCCCGTTACGTCGGAAATATCCCGATCGGACATGCGCATTTCGTTCCACATACCCCGTTTCTGCCAAAACTTGTCCCAGCCAACATCACGCACCTCGTCCAATGCTTCGCCAATGGTGCGTTCACGGAAATTATAATAGTGGCTGACCTTCTTCAGCTTTTTATAGATATCCGTGGGTTGCTCGTCGCTCCAGTCGGAAACCATCACCACATGGTCACGGTCATAGCTGACCGGATCCGCTTCTTGCGGATCGATGACGATGGCACCGTAGGCACCGGTCGGTTCCTGAAAGCCTGAATGACTGTGATACCAGTAAGTACCGCTTTGAATGACCGGAAAACGATAAGTAAACGTTTCACCCGGCTTGATGCCCTTGAAGCCGGCACTGATGTTGGGCACACCATCTTGAGCACTGGGCAGGATCATCCCGTGCCAATGAATGGAGGTATCTTCAGCCAGATTATTAATCACATTCAACGTAACGGTGTCACCCTCGCGCCACCGCAGCGTCGGTGCAGGCACGGATCCATTGATGGCCGTCGCAAAGCGCTCTTTGCCCGTGAAGTTAACTGGTACCGGACTGTAGGTGAGATCAAACTGAGTGCCGCTCAACGTTTCCGGACCCGCATAAGGATTTCGCGTGGCCGCGTGACTGAGTCGTGGATCAAGTCCCAGACCCATCAGCGCCCCACCCGCCGCCAAGCCCTGTACAAAGCGACGACGAGACAGTGAAACAGCACCTGCTGAAGGTAAAAGTAATTTGGACATACTGAAATATTCCTCTATTCATCAACAACGGACACGGTCGTGCTGTTGACGATTCAATAACGTGGATAAATGGGATCGTCTGTGCTTAACGAAGACGATCTAAGAGAAGATCAGGCCTTGGGTGGTTTAAATAACAATTCAATCATTTGCAGAGAGAATTGAAAGCTGGGTAGAGCGACATAGGATTCATGCGTAGCGGGTGACACACCGCAAGAACGACTAAATGCGGCGGCTGCCTCGGCGTCTACATGATGCATTGGCTCACCCTCAGCCATCATCATTACATGCGCATCGCCAGCGGCTGCCGTTGCGGCCACAACCCCCTGCAATGGGGTTAACGCTAGCAATAGAGTCAGCAGGGAAGCAGCGAATTTGTTGATTTTTAGCTGCATAGATTTTTAGTATTGATGAAGTTCCACCCCGTTGCAAGTTATCGATCTAACAAACGATACCGATTTAGTCCGTGTTTCTACGGCTAAGTTCCGCTTAAAAATGCACCCGTGTACTAACGATCAGCTGCGTGTCATCTGCGCCGTTCAGATCTTGTACAACACCCGCCTCGAACACCCACCGGCGATGGATAGATTGAACACCGACGGTTACCTGATGCACCAGGGTATTGCCCTGCTGCCAACGCCCACCCAGTTCCAGATCAAGCGCCCACTCACGCTCGATACCCCAGTCCGGATAGACCGCAGGACTGAGTCGATACTGCCG
>DTRM01000111.1 GCA_012965975.1 Chromatiaceae bacterium
TCCTTAGACATGACAAAGGCCGCACTGAGATCAGTGCGGCCTTTGGCTTTATCGCTAAAGAACAGCGGGGTATTACATCATGCCGCCCATACCACCCATGCCGCCCATACCGCCCATATCACCCATACCACCACCAGCATCCGAGTCATCGGAAGGTGAATCAGCAACCATGCACTCGGTCGTGATCATCAGGCCAGAGATAGAGGCTGCATTCTGCAATGCGGTACGCGTTACCTTGGTGGGATCCAAAATACCCATCTCCACCATGTCACCGTACTCACCGGTGTAGGCGTTGTAACCGAAGTTGCCTTCACCCTCTGCGATCTTGCTCAGGATCACTGAGGCTTCTTCGCCCGCATTGATCACGATCTGACGCAGTGGCTCTTCCAAGGCGCGACGGGCAATGGCAATACCCATATCCTGGTCGCTATTGGCGCCCTTGATATCGCCCATGGCACTCAGTGCGCGAACCAGCGCCACACCACCACCCGGAACGACACCTTCTTCAACGGCGGCGCGGGTTGCATGCAAGGCATCTTCAACGCGTGCCTTCTTTTCTTTCATTTCGATCTCAGTCGCGGCACCCACCTTGATCACGGCAACACCGCCAGCCAGCTTGGCTAGACGCTCTTGCATCTTTTCACGATCGTAGTCAGAGGTTGCTTCTTCGGACTGGGTGCGAATCTGCTCAACACGATCCTTGATTTCGTCTTCCGCGCCCGAGCCATCAATAATGGTGGTGGCTTCCTTGGTGATCTGAATCTTTTTCGCGGTACCCAGATCTTCAATCGTTGCCTTCTCCAGCGTCAGACCAACTTCTTCTGAGATAACGGTGCCGCCGGTCAGGATTGCGATGTCTTGCATCATGGCCTTACGACGATCGCCAAAACCTGGGGCCTTGACCGCAGCAACCTTGACGATGCCACGAATGGTGTTAACCACCAAAGTCGCGAGCGCCTCACCTTCGATGTCTTCTGCGATAATCATCAACGGACGACTGGACTTGGCTACACCTTCCAGAATCGGCAGCAAATCACGGATGTTGGCGATCTTCTTGTCGTGGATAAGAATCAGAGGATCATCCAACTCACAGGTCATGGTGGCCTGATCGTTAACAAAGTACGGTGACAGATAACCACGATCAAACTGCATGCCTTCAACAACATCCAGCTCGTTTTCAAGGGTTGAACCCTCTTCAACGGTGATCACGCCTTCCTTGCCGACTTTCTGCATGGCGTCGGCGATGATGCTACCGATGCTCTCGTCAGAGTTCGCAGAAATGGTGCCCACCTGTGCGATGGCCTTGTCATCAGTACATGGCTTGGACATGCCCTTCAGTTCGGTCACAACATGGGTTACGGCCAAATCAATACCGCGCTTCAGATCCATTGGGTTCATGCCAGCCGCAACCGACTTCACGCCTTCACGCAACATGGCCTGCGCCAGTACGGTTGCCGTGGTGGTACCGTCACCGGCGGTGTCAGAGGTCTGTGAAGCAACTTCCTTCACCATCTGTGCGCCCATGTTCTCAAACTTGTCACTCAGCTCAATTTCCTTGGCTACCGAAACACCATCTTTGGTGATGGTTGGCGCGCCGAAGGCCTTGTCCAGAATCACGTTGCGGCCTTTTGGACCCAAGGTAACTCTCACTGCGTTAGCCAGCACATTAACGCCGCTGATCATACGATTGCGAGCGTCTTCGCTAAATCTTACGTCTTTTGCACTCATTGTCTTGTTCCTCTATATATAGTTTTATCGGGTATCGGTAACGAGCGATTTATTGCTCGATGATGCCCATGATGTCTTCTTCGCGCATAACCAACAGGTCTTCGCCCTCGACTTTGACTTCAGTACCGGAGTACTTGCCAAACAGCACGGTGTCGCCAACGCTGACATCCAACGGACGCAGATCACCGGCTTCCAGTAGCTTGCCTTTACCAATTGCCAGAATTTCACCCTGTGCAGGCTTTTCGGTGGCATTATCTGGAATGACGATGCCGCCAGGGCTGGTACGCTCTTCTTCAAGACGGCGCACAATAACTCGATCGTGTAATGGACGTATATTCATGGAGTCCCTCCTAATAGTTGGAAAGTGAATGGCCGACCGGTCGAGACCGAATCGACAAATAATCGGCTCCGGGACAAGTCGCAATTAGCACTCACCCCGGGGGAGTGCTAATAATAGGGCCAAAAAACCACAGGTCAAGGGCTTGCGGCGATTTTTTCGGGTTTTTTTGGCTGCAGAGGGCCAGTCGGTCAGTTTGACTGCTTATCCATCCAGACTCACAAATAATCAATATTAATCAATGACTTATTGTTTTTTGTCGCCGCTATCGTCGCGCCAGAACTCACCTTCCAAGGTACGACCCTGACCGCCTTGCTCGTCGCCGGGCGGCGACGAACTGCCCGAAACATCGGATGCGACCACCACATTGGCGATTATCTTACTCAACGCCACACGCCGAATACTTGGAGTCAACAGTAAAAAACCGACCGCATCGGTCATAAATCCCGGGGTCAGCAGCAACAACCCCGCGACCAGCAGCGCCATACCTTCCAGCATCGCCTCGGCCGGCATCCGTCCTTCGGCCAGTTCCAGTTGCAGTTTTTGCATCGCCGAAAAGCCCTGCAATCGCACCAACTGGGCGCCCAACACTGCGGTAAACACCACCAGTGCGATAGTGAAAATACCGCCAATATGGCTGCCCACCTCAATCAGCAGGTACATTTCCACCAGCGGTACGCCAATGAATAGCAGAAATAGTTTTTGACCCGTTGACATGACCCTTCTCTCAATCGATATAGACTTGCTCGGTGGTTCCCTAGTATCGTCACGCCATGGCGACCGATACCCTGCTTGTACTGTGCACAACAACGGCAGACAGTGCCGCCGAACTCGCCGCCGGCATTGTTGATGCCCGACTCGCCGCCTGCGTCAACATCCTCCCCGCCGTAAGCTCCGTTTACCGCTGGGAAGGTGCGGTCGAGACTGCCAATGAGGCGTTAATGCTGATCAAAACCACGAATGAGGCCTATATTGGTCTGGAAAATCACATAAAACAAGCGCACCCCTACGAACTTCCTGAGATCATCGCAGTCTCTATAGAAACCGGATCTCACGACTATCTGCAATGGCTTGCCCGTAGTACGGGCAAAGTTGAAGCATCAAACCCAAACCGCCGATAAACCTATTATGACCAATCGCCTATCCCTGTTTCTGACACTTTTTCTGCTGCTCGGCCTGACGACAACGGCCCACGCCTTTGAGGATGAGTTGTTGCCGCCCGATGAGGCCTTTGCCCTGAGCGCGGCCATGGTCGACGCCGAAACGGTGCGCCTCACCTGGGATATTGCGGACGGATATTATCTTTACAAGAGCAAGTTCCGTTTTCGCAGCGATTCCGACAGCGTTGCTATTGGCCCCGCTGAGATACCGGACGGCACGCTCCAAAACGATGAGTTCTTCGGCGAAATCGAGGTGTTTCGTCATCAGGTCGTCATCGACTTGCCGATTGATCGGGTTGATACGACAAGCGACACGTTGCTGCTGACTGCCCGCTCACAGGGCTGCGCCGACATTGGTGTGTGTTATCCCCCGCACGAGCAGCAGCGCAGCCTGACGCTACCCGACCCCAGCGGCAAGGCGGTCGCCACCGCATTGCCGACCCTGCCTTCGATTACCGATCTGGGTACATTGTTCGGCATGGGTGGCATGGAAGATGAGCTGCTGCCACCCGACGAGGCCTTTCGCTTTGATGCCAACGTCAATGCCGATGGCTCAATCAATATATGGTGGCAAGTCGCGCCGGATTATTATTTGTATCGCGACAAGATCAAGCTGGAGATCGTAGACCACAGCGGAGTCACCCTCGACACACTTAATTTGCCTGAAGGCGAACTCAAGAACGACGAATACTTTGGCAACATCGCGGTGTTTCATAATCTCGTCGAGTCACGCGTCGCGGTCACCAGCCGACCCGATGCGGCCACCTCAGTACAACTCAAGGCCAGCTTTCAGGGTTGTGCCGAACGTGGGGTCTGCTATCCACCCATGTCAAAAACGGTCGCCCTTGAGTTGCCGGCGGTAGCTGATCTCAATACCACGACGGCTGCGCCAAGGGTTAATGAGCGTCCCCCAAGCATCGCAACCGACAACTTGTCGGAACAGGATCAAATCACGCAGGTGCTACGCAGCGGTAACTGGCTAACCATTTTACCGCTGATGTTTCTTGCCGGTCTGGGGCTTGCGTTTACCGCCTGTGTCTACCCGATGATTCCGATACTGTCGAGCCTGATTGTCGGTCATGGGGAAACCATCACACGCGGCAAGGCGCTGTTCCTATCCTTTATCTACGTCGAAGCGGTGGCACTGACCTACGCCGCCATTGGTGTCGCGTCGGGTGTGTTTGGCGCAGGCATACAAGGATTGTTTCAAAATACCTGGGTGCTAGCCGGCTTTGCAGTGGTGTTCGTCGCGCTCGCACTGTCGATGTTCGGTTTTTATAATCTGCAACTTCCCTCGGCGTTGCAAAGCAAACTCACCGAAATTAGTCGCCACCAGAAAAGTGGCAACCTGATCGGAGTTGCCATTATGGGTGTGCTCTCTGCGTTGATTATCGGACCCTGCGCCGGGCCGGTGTTGATCGGAATACTGGCGTTCATCGGTCAGGAAGGCGATTACATTCTCGGCGGGGTATCGCTGTTCGTGCTCGGCAATGGTCTCGGTGCGCCGCTGTTGTTGGTCGGTGCAACCGGTGGTCAAGTGCTGCCACGAGCAGGCCTGTGGATGAACGCCGTCAAGGCCGTGTTTGGTGTGATCCTGCTCGGCGTCGCGGTGCTGTTGCTGGAACGCATATTACCCGGACCAGTCACGTTGGTACTGTGGGCATTACTGCTGATCGTGCCGGCCATTTATCTGAAGGCGCTGGATCCCTTGGCCGCAGATCACTCCGGTTGGAAAAGGCTGTGGAAAGGCATCGGTGTTGCGATGCTGATCTATGGCATCATCCTGATGATCGGTGCGGCGACCGGTGGACGCGACGTATTCCGGCCACTGGCCAATCTATCTGCCACTGCAGCAAGTACCAACGGCGGTTATAACAACCGGCATCTTGCCTTCACGCGAATCAAATCTGTCGATGATTTCGAGCAAGCTGTCGCCGGTGCCAACGGTAAAATGGTGATGCTCGATTTTTACGCCGACTGGTGCACCTATTGCATCAAGCTTGAAGACTATACCTTCAGTGAGCCCGAGGTTCATGCGGCACTGTCCAATGTTGTGTTACTGCAGGCCGATGTCACCGCATCGGATGACATCGATCTCGCCTTGTTGAATCACTTCAGCGGCGTGTATGCACCGCCAGCTATTTTATTCTTTGGTACTAACGGCAAAGAAATACGTTCGCATCGGGTGACGGGGTTTATGACGGCGGAGATGTTCGAGCAACATGTGCGTGACGCCAGTACCGCGCACGCCGGGTAAGACACACACCGCATGAATAAGAACATCACCCAATTCATCATGTTCTCCGCGGTATTGGTCGCGGTGTTTGCTGGCTTCCGCGCGCAACAATGGATGAGCGAGGAAAGTCATGTATTAGAAGAAACGTCATCCGCGCAGCCACCAAACCTGTCGTTTGTTCTGCCTGACCTCAACGGCGAAACTCGTTCCCTTGATGAGTGGCGTGGCAACGTCGTGGTGCTGAATTTTTGGGCGACCTGGTGTCCTCCCTGCCGCAAGGAAATGCCCGCCTTTATCGACTTGCAGGAACAATATGGCGCCCAAGGCCTGCAGTTCGTTGGCATCGCCCTCGACGAGGTCGAGCGCACGGCTGAATTCGCCGATGCACTGGGGGTCAATTATCCGATCCTAATCGGAGACACGAGGACCATCGAATTGGGCGCCGCCTACGGCAATCGCTATGGCGCATTACCGTTTACCGTGATTATCGCTCGCGATGGCAGCATTCACGACACCATCGCCGGTGAAATCCAGAAAAATGAGATAGATCAAATAGTTAAATCCTTACTATAGGCCGCTTCCAGCCCGCCCAGCCGCCAACCCCAAGTAAGATTGGTTAAAACTGATCCGAAAACCCCTAACTTCGCGTCTAAATCCTGCGATTTTCTAAAATCTGTCATTTTATTTAAAAATGCTCTACACTTTGTTCATAATCAGTCTTGTGCCGGGTGATTGGTCGAGATAACAGACGTTACAGCTTGGTTTAGGTTTAATCTCAACCAGATCGATGTAATATTAATTAACACTAATATGATAATAGAAACAGGCGAATGGCATCTATTCTGACGCTTAACGGACCCAACCTGAACCTGCTCGGTACCCGCGAGCCAGGCGTATACGGCGCCGACACCCTCGACGATATCGAAGCCAGAATGCAGGCCCAGATTGCCGCCTCTGGTCACACCCTGAATTTTGTCCAAAGCAATGCCGAACATGAGTTGATTGATGCCATTCATCGGTCGCGCGAGAACGATACCGCGATGATCATATTCAACCCCGGCGGCTTCACCCATAGCAGCGTGGCCTTGCGCGACGCGCTACTCGCCGTCGACATACCGTTTATCGAGTTACATCTTTCTAATGTGCATGCCCGCGAGGAGTTCCGCCACAAGTCGTACTTTTCCGATATTGCGACGGGTGTTATTAGCGGTCTGGGTGCGCAAGGCTACGAACTCGCCTTGAGTGCGGCGCTTAACCAAATCGATTCAGACAAGACAGTAAATCAACCATGACCCAACATTCATCGTCATGTTACAGCCAATACAGGTGATCAATGGATATTCGCAAAGTTAAAAAACTCATCGAACTACTCGAGGAATCCGGCATCGCCGAGATTGAAATTCACGAAGGCGAAGAGTCCGTTCGTATCAGCCGCCACGGAACCTCCGCAGCGCCTGTCATCAGCGCTCCAATGATGGCTCCTGCTGCCGCGACCGGCGCCATCGCGCCGGTCGCGGACGTGCCCAGTGCGCCCGCCGAACCGGCTGGACACAAGGTCTGCTCCCCCATGGTAGGTTCGTTTTATCGATCACCATCACCCGGCGCGGCGCCGTTTGTCGAGGTCGGTCATAAGGTCAACATCGGTGACACCCTGTGTATTATCGAGGCGATGAAGATGCTGAACCAGATTGAATCCGACAAGGGCGGTACCGTCAGCGCCATTCTGATCGAAAATGGCCAACCCGTTGAATATGACCAGCCACTGTTTATTATCGAGTAACTAACGCCATGCTAGAAAAAGTTGTTATCGCCAACCGTGGCGAAATCGCATTACGCATATTGCGTGCCTGTGGCGAACTTGGTATCAAGACCGTCGCGGTTCACTCCGATGCCGATCGCGACCTGATGCATGTACGACTGGCAGATGAATCCGTCTGCATCGGACCTGCCTCATCGCTGGATAGCTATCTGAATATACCGGCACTGATCAGCGCGGCCGAAGTTACCGACGCCGTTGCGATTCATCCCGGCTATGGCTTTTTGTCCGAGAACGCGGATTTCGCCGAGCGCGTTGAACAAAGTGGTTTTATTTTCATTGGCCCCAGGGCCGAGACCATCCGCATCATGGGCGACAAAGTCGCCGCGATTGATGCCATGCAAAAAGCCGGGGTGCCTTGCGTACCGGGCTCTGATGGACCATTGGACGACGACGATGAAGCCAGCCTGGCACATGGCCGGCGCATCGGTTACCCAGTCATTATCAAGGCCTCTGGTGGTGGTGGTGGGCGCGGCATGCGGGTGGTGCACTCTGAAGCTGCCTTGTTGAACGCCATCTCGTTGACCCAAACCGAAGCCGGTGCCACCTTTGGCAACAGCACCGTTTACATGGAAAAGTTTCTGCAGAATCCACGCCACGTGGAGTTTCAGGTACTTGCCGACGAACATGGGCATGCGATTCACCTGTGCGAACGCGATTGCTCTATGCAACGCCGCCATCAGAAGGTCGTTGAAGAGGCCCCGGCTCCAGGTATCACCGAGGAAATGCGCGATCGCATCGGCGATCGCTGTGCAGAAGCCTGTCGTCAGATTGGCTACCGCGGCGCCGGTACCTTTGAGTTTCTGTTTGAAAACAACGAGTTTTACTTCATTGAAATGAATACACGGGTACAGGTCGAGCATCCGGTAACGGAGATGATCACCGGTATTGATATCGTCAAACAACAACTGCGCATCGCTGCCGGAGAACCGCTGACCATCAAACAGCAAGACGTGCGCATTCAGGGGCACGCAATGGAGTGCCGCATCAACGCGGAAGACCCCGTGACCTTTATGCCGTCGCCCGGTGAAATCACCACCCTGCATATGCCGGGCGGACCGGGGATTCGTGTCGACTCCCATCTATACAGTGGCTATCACGTTCCACCTTATTACGATTCGATGATTGGCAAGATCATCGCCCACGGCAGTACCCGGGATTCCGCCATGGCGCGTATGCGCACCGCATTGATGGAAACGGTTATTACCGGCATCAAAACCAATATCCCGTTGCAGCAGCGAATCTTTGAGGATGCCAACTTCCAGGCCGGTGGCACCAACATCCACTATCTGGAACAAAAACTGTCCGATTCTTAGCAGTCTGGGTTAGAGATTCGCTATGCCTTGGACGCAAGTCACGCTGAATTGTAATGAGGCGGACGCAGATCGGGTATCCGCTGCGTTGACCCTGTGTGGCGCACTCTCGGTCACCTATCAAAACACCCGTAGCAGCGACGTGCTCGAGCCGAAGCCGGATGACACGCCGTTGTGGTCCTCTCTGAGCGTCACCGGTCTGTTCGACGCGGCCGTTGATCGCGATGACGTCCAGAACGCCCTCACACACGAACTACCCGACGCCATTGCCAGCAGCCTCAGCATATCCACATTGCGGGACCGGGTCTGGGAACGCGCGTGTCTCGAGGGACTGGAACCCATGCGCTTTGGTCGTCTGTGGATCTACCCCAGCAATCAGACACCACCCGAGGGCGACGAATCGGTCATCGTACTTGATCCCGGTCTGGCGTTCGGTACCGGCACACACCCCACCACCGCCCAATGTCTGGAGTGGCTCGGCGAACAACCCCTCGTCGGCCTGCGTGTCATCGACTACGGCTGTGGCTCGGGCATCCTCGCACTGGCAGCGGTCTGTCTCGGTGCGGCCAGCGTCATTGCCGTCGACTATGACCCCCAGGCGTTAATAGCCACCCGCGAAAATGCCAAGGTCAACGGGTTTTCCGACCGCATAACGACCTGCCTGCCCGAACAGCTCGACAACGCCCCAGTTGATCTGGTGTTGGCCAATATTCTGGCCGGTCCACTGCAGGAACTCGCGCCTCGCTTTAATAAACTAGTCAACACCAATGGCACAGTGGTAATCTCCGGCTTGCTGGCGGAGGCCATGAACAAGACCTGCGCTTGCTATCAGGAATTCTTCACGCTGACGGACACCCGTAGTCGTGACGACTGGATGTGTTTAAGCTTTCAGAAACGCACGACAACTGAGTAACGCCCATGTATACCCAATGTCCTTCTTGCGAAATGAGTTTCCGCGTCGGCGCCCAGCAACTCAGCGCCGCGTCCGGCCAGGTCCGTTGCGGACGTTGCCAACAGGTTTTTAATGCCTTGCAAACCCTGAGCGACGAGGCACCACCAGAGACGCCGACCCCACAATTAATGGATAAAGATGCGTCGGATACCCATGCCGTCGCGGAGTCGGGTATTGATCCAAATTTTCGCATCAAGGGCTCTTCCGAGGATGAACCCGCCACCATTACGGTCGCGGCCGCGCCGACTTCACGACCCGAGAGCCTGAATTATCCACGCCCGACCGATGACACTGCAAGCGGTGGCAATACCTTTGTCTGGCTCATCGTTAACCTGTTACTGGTGGGCGTATTCAGCACTCAGTCGGCCTACGCGTTTCGCGCCGAACTGGGGCAAGATCTACGCCTGCGGCCCTGGTTGGAACAGGGCTGTGAAATGCTTAATTGTGAGTTACCCGCGTGGACTGACCCATCACAGATCGAGATTATCGACCGCGAGGTGCGCGCCAATACCTTACCACCCGGCACCCTGACCATCGGCATCACTCTGGTCAATACCGCGCCCATCACACAACCCCTTCCGACCCTGCAACTAACCTTGGCACGGCTTGATGGCAACATCATCGGACTGCGTCGATTCACCCCAGCCGAAATATCACTCACGCCGAATACTCGTCTGCCACCCGATACGCCCGTGCGGGTGTCGTTCGATCTGCTTGACCCGGGAGAGGAAGCCGCCAGCTTCCGTTTTGACCTGCTATAACCGACTCCCGAAATTCAATCACTTAGCGCGTGATCTTTATGCGCCGCAATGAGCATATCGCGTAAAGCATAATCACGACCCCACAAACCTCAATAGCGCTTTAATCAGCTCGCAACGTAGCGTAGTATTGATCGCCCTGTCACCGTTAACAAAACCATAACGCAGAGACTCTGACACTCAGCATGCAGATCGGGCCCTACACATTATCCAGCAACGTATTATCCGCGCCGATGGCCGGGGTCAGTGACTTGCCTTACCGTCTACTGTGTCGACGCTATGGCGCCGGTCTTGCGATCTCGGAAATGGTGGCCTCCGACCCCAGTCTGCGCACCACTCGCAAGAGCCTCTTGCGCTGCAATCACAGCGGTGAATCTGAACCTCGATCGGTACAGATCGTGGGGACCGACCCCATCGTCATGGCAGAAGCGGCGCGTTATAACGTGGATCTCGGCGCACAAATTATTGATATCAATATGGGCTGTCCGGCAAAAAAGGTATGCGCCGTTGCCGCAGGCTCCGCATTGATGCGTGATGAGCCCTTGGTGGCCAACATCCTTGCCGCCGTGGTTGCCGCCGTGCCCGTACCGGTGACCCTGAAGACACGTACCGGTTGGGATCGCGACCACAGCAACGTGACCAACATCGCACGCATTGCCCAAGAGGCTGGCATAGCTGCCTTGACCGTTCATGGCCGCAGCCGCGCCTGCGGTTATGCCGGCGACGTTGACTACGACATCATCCGACAGGTCAAGGGCAGCGTAACGATACCGGTGATCGCCAACGGCGATATAACCACGCCGGAAATGGCGGTCGACGTGCTTAACCGCACCGGTGCCGACGGCATCATGATCGGCCGTGGCGCTCAGGGGCACCCCTGGTTGTTTGCACAAATCAACTCGTTGTTGAACGATGGCAACGCATTAGCCGACCCTTCGATCAGTGAAATTGAAGCGGTTGTACTGGAACACGTTCACGCCCTTCACGCCTTCTATGGCGAACGACAGGGTGTGCGCATCGCACGCAAACACGTCGGCTGGTATCTGAGCCAATTCAACACGTGGAAAGAAGCCAAACCAACACTGAACCGGGCTCCTGATGCGGCGGCTCAAATCCACCTGATCAAACAATTTTTTAGCGCCCAACAAATGGACCTGTGGATCGATGCCGCATGAAAAGTGAGTTCGACCGTTACGACACAGAAATTGCGACACTGGTTGTCGATGCCGATATGCGCGGACGTGAACCGCTGCGCGACTGTGTACGCCAGTCAATCGAGACCTACTTTGAAACGCTGAGTGGTCAAAGCGCCAGTGGGCTCTATCAAATGGTTTTGGCCGAGGTTGAAAAACCGCTTATCGAAACCGTCATGAATCACACCGCGGGCAATCAAACCCATGCCGCCGATATTCTTGGCCTCAGCCGCGGCACCTTGCGCAAGAAACTGGCCGAGCATCACATCACATGATCTGAGCATCCCATCAGTTTTCAGCACCCACCCCGGCCTCTAGCCCCATTGCCTCACGTACGACACACACACTATGGATACAATCAAAATTACCCGCGCGCTGATCAGCGTTTCAGACAAAAGCAACCTGATACCGTTCGCCAGTAAACTGGCTGAGCTCGGCGTGGAGATCCTGTCCACCGGTGGTACCGCCAAGCTATTGGCCGACAATAACATCGCTGTCACCGAGGTGTCTGATTACACCGGCTTCCCGGAGATGATGGATGGTCGCGTCAAAACCTTGCACCCGAAAATCCACGGCGGTTTATTGGGCCGACGTGGCACCGATGATGAGGTTATGCGTGAGCATGACATACCGCCCATCGACCTGGTCGTAGTCAATCTGTATCCGTTTCAGGAAACCATCGCGCGCGCAGACTGCACGCTTGAACTGGCCATTGAAAACATCGATATTGGCGGACCCACCCTGTTGCGAGCGGCCGCAAAAAATCACGCGGGCGTTGCGGTGGTGGTCGATAGTCATGACTACGATGGCATCATTGCTGAACTGGCCTCACAGAATGGTTGCTTGAACGCGCAACGACGATTCCAACTCGCCTGCAAAACCTTTGAACACACCGCCCAGTATGATGGCGCTATCGCCAACTATTTGGGCTGCATTGCCGAGGATGGCAGCCACAATGAATTCCCTCGCACCATGAACCTGCAGTTCAAACATGCGCAAGGAATGCGTTATGGTGAGAATCCACATCAAAGCGCCGCGTTCTATACACAAGCGGGCAGCACCGAAGCCAGCGTCGCCACCAGTCGCCAACTGCAAGGCAAGGAGTTGTCGTACAACAACATTGGCGATACCGATGCGGCACTGGAATGCGTCAAGAGCTTCAATGAGGGCAGCGCCTGCGTCATCGTCAAACATGCCAACCCCTGTGGCGTCGCCCTTGGCGACTCACCGCTGCAGGCCTATGAACGCGCCTTCTCAACCGATCCCGAATCGGCATTTGGTGGCATTATCGCGTTCAACCAACCGCTCGACGGCGCCACTGCACAGGCCATCGTCGAGCGTCAGTTCGTTGAAGTGATCATCGCGCCCGAGATCAGCGCGGAGGCGGTTGAAGCCGTCAAGGCCAAAAAGAATGTGCGCCTGCTTGAATGCGGTAGCTGGAGTGGCGAACGCACCGGCCAACTTGATTTTAAACGGGTACGTGGTGGATTGCTGGTCCAAGATAGCGATCTGGATCTACACAATGAATTGTCGGTCGTTTCTAAACGTGTACCTACCGAAGACGAAATGCGCGATCTGCTGTTTGGTTGGCGTATCGCAAAATTCGTAAAGTCCAATGCGATTGTTTACACCAAGGGGCAAATGACCATCGGTGTCGGCGCCGGCCAGATGAGCCGGATTAATTCCGCTCGCATCGCTGGCATCAAGGCAGAACACGCGGGACTGGATGTCAAAGATTCATCAATGGCGTCGGATGCGTTCTTCCCCTTCCGTGACGGCATCGACTCCGCCGCCGAGGCAGGCATTACTGCCGTTATCCAACCCGGTGGTTCGATGCGCGATGATGAGGTCATCGCCGCGGCCAATGAACATGGCATGGCCATGGTCTTAACCGGCATGCGCCACTTCCGTCACTAGGGTTTGCTAACGCTATGAATATTCTCGTGGTTGGTGGCGGTGGTCGCGAACATGCCCTCGCATGGAAGGCGTCACAGTCACCCAAGGTTAGCCACGTCTATGTCGCGCCCGGCAACGCGGGCACCGCGATGGAACACAGGGTCAGCAATGTCGACATTTCCGCAGACGACATCGACTCGCTGGTCGCCTTTGCCGCCGATAACGCGGTCGAACTCACCATCATCGGCCCAGAGGCTCCTCTGGTGGCCGGCATCGTTGATCGCTTCACGGCCACTGGCCTGAAATGCTTTGGCCCCTCGGCGGCCGCCTCGCAGTTGGAAGGATCTAAGCGTTTCAGCAAAGACTTCCTTGCACGGCACAATATTCCCACCGCCGACTACGCGGCCTTTGATGAGTCCGACACCGAACAGGCCATCGCTTATGTGCAGAAACACGGCGCCCCCATTGTCATCAAGGCCGATGGACTGGCGGCCGGCAAGGGCGTAATCGTGGCGATGACGAATGACGAGGCGATTGCCGCAGTGCGGCACTTGATCGTCGGTGGTTCGATCGTCATTGAAGAATTTCTCGACGGCGAAGAAGCCAGCTTCATTGTGATCGCCGATGGCACACACATCGTTCCGATGGCAAGCTCACAAGACCACAAGGCCCGCGACGAAGGTGACAAGGGACCCAACACCGGCGGCATGGGTGCGTACTCTCCTGCGCCTGTGGTAACCGATGCAATGCATCAACGCATCATGCGCGAGGTGATCGAGCCGACCATCGCCGGCATGGCCGCAGAGGGTCATCCTTACACTGGGTTTCTTTATGCCGGCGTGATGATTGGCAGCGATGGCGCCCCCAAGGTACTGGAATTCAACTGTCGTTTCGGTGATCCCGAAACCCAGCCGATCATGATGCGTCTGCGTTCCGATCTCAGCGAGTTATGTCTTGCTGCGCTGGATAAACGACTGGATCAGGTGAATGCGGAATGGGATCCACGCACCGCGCTTGGCGTTGTACTTGCCGCCGGTGGTTACCCCAATGATTACGCAAAAGGTTTGCTTATCCATGGGCTCGACCACTCAGAAACCGAAAACACCAAGATCTTTCACGCAGGGACCACAAACAAGGATGGTGACACCCTAACCTCCGGTGGGCGGGTGTTGTGCGCCTGCGCACTCGGTGACACGCCCCGCGAGGCCCAGGCACTAGCCTATCAGGCTGCTGACCAAATCAGCTGGGATGGCATGTTTTGCCGACGTGATATCGGCTATCGCGCAATTGAACGGGAAAACCCCTGCTCCAAGGGACAAAGTTAAATTCCGCGCCATAATAACCCTCCCCATTCGGTCACAGACTCGTGACGCTGCGCCGCCTAAACTCATTATCAAGCCGCTGATGGTTGGAAAATATACGACCTGAAAGTCGAAGGTATTAGTCTGCTGGTTAACTACCGATCAAGCTTCGCCCGAGAAATCCGTGCCGACGGAATGGATGGGTTGATCAAGCATCTCGCGGGTTTGAATCGATAGGGTCTAGCGCTTCATCGAGTCAAAAAATTCGTCGTTGGTCTTGCTCGCCTTCATCTTATCGAGCAGAAACTCCATCGCCGCCAACTCATCCATTGGATGCAGGATTTTGCGCAGAATCCAGATCTTCTGCAACTCCGTCTCGGTGGTTAATAGATCGTCTCGACGGGTGCCGGAACGATTAATATTAATCGCAGGGTACACGCGCTTCTCGGCGATACGACGGTCGAGGTGCAATTCCATATTACCCGTACCTTTGAATTCTTCATAAATCACATCATCCATACGCGAACCGGTATCCACCAGCGCAGTGGCGAGAATGGTCAAACTGCCACCCTCCTCCACATTTCGCGCCGCACCAAAGAAACGTTTGGGGCGCTGCAAGGCATTGGCGTCTACACCACCGGTCAGCACCTTGCCAGATGACGGGATGACCGTGTTGTAAGCACGCGCCAATCGAGTGATCGAATCCAGCAGGATGACCACGTCTTTTTTGTGCTCGACCAAACGCTTGGCCTTTTCGATCACCATTTCGGCAACCTGCACATGACGACTCGCCGGCTCATCAAAGGTACTGGAGATCACCTCACCATGCACATTGCGCGCCATCTCTGTCACCTCTTCCGGACGTTCGTCGAT
This sequence comes from Chromatiaceae bacterium, assembly GCA_012965975.1. GTDB lineage: Bacteria > Pseudomonadota > Gammaproteobacteria > DTRM01 > DTRM01 > DTRM01. The sequence goes on from DTRM01000111.1 coordinate 15,564, forward strand.
CAACAAAACGATCAGGTAGATATCCGGGTTCATGGTCTTCACGGCCTGCGCAATGCTTTGCAGCATCACCGTCTTACCCGCCTTCGGTGGCGATACGATCAAGCCTCGCTGACCTTTACCAATCGGCGCAACCAGCTCGATGACACGCGAGGTGATGTCGTCAGTACTGCCATTGCCTTGTTCCAGTTTCAGCCGTTTATTGGGAAACAGAGGCGTAAAATTGGAAAACAGAATCTTGTTCTTGGCCTCTTCCGGTGGCCCGAGGTTAATTTCGCCAACCTTCAACAGAGCGAAGTAGCGTTCACCATCCTTGGGCGGTCTGATCTTGCCCGAGACGGTGTCACCCGTGCGCAGCGAAAAGCGACGAATTTGGCTTGGAGACACATAAATGTCATCTGGACCCGCGAGATAGGAGCTGTCTGCGGAGCGCAGGAACCCAAACCCGTCCTGCAGAATTTCCAGCACACCATCGCCATAGATATCCTCACCACTGCGCGCGTGTGCCTTCAGGATCGCAAAAATCACGTCCTGTTTCTGGGCGCGCCCGACGCTGTCGATTTTCATTTCTTTGGCGAGCGTAAGCAGCTCAGATACTTTTTTCTTTTTTAACTCAGTTAGATTCATAGTGATTTGTGTCCTGAACAGGATCTCTGGAATTGACAAAAGGCTCGCGAAAACGAACCAGAATGGAAAAGAAGCTTAACCGGGATAATCCGGGTATCGGCCATCGCACAGGCAGCCTTAACGCCCCCATCTGTGCAACTACCAAGTTTTGTGTAATTTTACTTAATCCCCAACGGACAGGTGTCTGCCCCGAACAATATGGTCAAAGGTTGCTATCAATAAATGCGGTTAATTGGGACTTGGATACAGCACCGACCTTGGTTGCCTCAACATCACCGTTCTTGAACAGCATCAAGGTGGGTATCCCACGAATCCCGTAACGTGGCGGTGTAGTCGGATTGTCGTCAATGTTTAGCTTAGCAACGATCAGGCGGCCCGCATATTCCTCCGCGATTTCATCCAGCACCGGCGCGATCATCTTACAAGGTCCGCACCATTCTGCCCAATAATCGACCAGCACCGGTGCACCGGCCTGAAGGACCTGATGATCAAAATCGTCATCGGTTACATATACTATCGTGCTACTCACGTGATTAGAGTCTCCGAAATCCCCTGTAGTGGGACGTTGTTTGGATAAAGTTTGCGCGTCGAACTTCTGATTTTAATTGTCAGCTGCGCGCTGGTGAAGGAGTCATTGTACTTGATATGTGCATTTCAGCCCAACAAAGAACAATTTACAAGTCCAATCGACAACAAAATCAGGTATTCTTGTCGGCTTATGACACAAGACAACCTATCTACCACCGCATTCGCCGACCTCAACCTTGCCCCCGCACTACTGCAAGGTATTGATGATACGGGATTTTCCCTTTGCACACCGATCCAGGCACTGGCGCTTCCCATTGCGTTGGAAGGTCGCGATGTCGCCGGGCAGGCGCTGACCGGAACCGGCAAGACCGCCGCTTTTCTGGTTGCGACCCTGCAACGACTGATTAATAACCCCGCCGCGGACAATCGTCGGCCCAATCAGCCGCGGGCACTGATTCTGGCACCAACCCGAGAACTCGCGATCCAGATTCATCGTGATGCGATACCACTGGTCAAGCATACCGATGTCAAACTGGGGCTAGCCTATGGCGGCACCGGCTATGACTCACAGCGCCAAACCCTTGAGGACGGTGTCGAGGTCCTGATTGGCACCCCCGGTCGAATCATCGACTTTTTCAAGCAACACGTGTTCGATCTCCAGGCCATCGAAGTCATGGTGCTGGACGAGGCCGACCGTATGTTCGATCTTGGCTTTATTAAGGATATTCGTTTTTTGCTAAGACGCATGCCACCACCGGAACAACGACTGGGTCTGTTGTTTTCGGCGACCATGTCACACCGAGTGCTGGAACTTGCCTACGAACACATGAACAATCCGGAAAAGGTGTTGGTCTCGCCGGACGAAGTAACCGTCGACAAGATCACGCAGTCGATGTATCTGACCGCCAATGAGGACAAGATTCCCCTGTTGATCGGATTGCTTAAACACATGGATCCGTACCGCACCATGATTTTTGTGAACACCAAACGGGCAGCAGAAAAGGTTTGGTCTTATCTGGAAGGCAACGGCTTCCCTTCCGCGCTGCTATCCGGCGATGTTCCACAGCAAAAGCGCCAGCGCCTGCTCGCTGAGTTTCATGATGGCAAACTGGCGGTTCTGGTTGGCACCGATGTCGCCGCGCGAGGCCTGCATATCCCTGACGTGAGTCATGTATTTAACTTTGATCTGCCGCAGGATGCGGAGGACTATGTCCATCGTATTGGTCGTACGGCGCGCGCTGGAGCCACCGGGGATGCGATCAGCTTTGCCTGTGAAGACTACTCGTACTCGCTGCCGGAAATTGAAGCATTTATCGGCCGCAAAATCTCGATCACGGACGTTGATTACGATTTGCTAAAGGATTTGCAGCCCCCCGTTAAGATCGAACGCAAGCCACACCGTCCCGGTAGCGGTGGTCGCTCGGGTAGCAACTCCCGCAACCGGAATTCGGGCGGTCACAACCGACGTCGTTAGGGGGAATACTGCGCGAAGGGGTAACGCGGACTATCGGGTTCCTGCTGCCAGGGCCCAACCTCCATCATAGTCAAACCCACATTGGCGATCAGGCACAGCGCTGCCACTGATATCAGCCAACTGAGTTTATTGTTTGATCGTTGCAAGTGACCCGGTACCGTTTGGTAGTTGTTCCTTCCGGGTTAGCGTCTAAAAGACGCGTAACTTTAGGTATTTTTTGACTTATCCCTCAAGCAACAACACCTTGCCTGCGACCAGTTCGATGGGCACCGAAGACAGCGACTCACCGACGCACGGGCCTTGGACACAGTGGCCATCACCAATACGAAAACGCGCCCCATGGACCCCGCAAATCACGAACACGCCATCCAGATCCAAAAACCGGTCGGGCTGCCAATCCATGGGTACCCCGGTATGCGGACATTCATTGCGATAAGCCACCACCGAATCGCGATAACGCACCACGAACAGCGTCGCAACGTTACTGACGGGATGCAGTGCAACCCCCTTGGAACCCGTAGCCTCCAGATCCGATAAGCGGCATAGAAACCGTTTCTTGGCCGACGACATCACACCACACCCGAGTGACTACATTTGTGCCCGGCCAACTGACAGGCCGCAATCAACGCATCGCTCAACGACTGCCCTTCTGCCAGCGCATGTACCACTCCGGCGTTGAACACGTCACCTGCGCCGAGGGTGTCCACGGTCTGATCCGGTGGGAAGGCGGGGCTCGAAATCATCGCATCCGAGTCATCCATCGCGCATGCGCCCTGTTCTCCCCAGGCCACGACCAACGGTCTGACACGCGTTTTGCTCGCCATCGCCACAAGAAATGGGTCGGCAGCCGCAAAACCCAGTGACTCGGCATAGGCCCTCGAAAATAACAGCACATCGGTATGCTCGAACAATTGATCCATGTCCTGCCGAGGTTTTTCTATCTCCAGAGAACAGGGTATCGCGGGGAAACGCCGACGTATCGATGCCATCATCTTCGCCGTCGCGGCCGGGCTACGCCCTTCGAAATGACACCAATCGACCGTGGATAAATCAAGCGCCTCCAGTGCATCCGCATCCAGTTCAGGTAGACCCCTGAAATGGACAATGCTGCGAGAACCGGTGCGGCGATTGATCAAGATATGTGACGCGGGTGTCTCAACGCCCGTGTGAATACGGCAGGCCGATGTGTCCACACCCAAGTGGTTCAGTTGTCTGACGATTTGTCCGGCCACCCAATCATCCGCCAGCGCGCTGACAAGGTGGGTCTTGTGCCCCAGAGACGCAAGCACCGCCGCTGTATTGGCCGCATTTCCGCCAAAACCACTGTGCCGTGCGAGCGCACGTACTTCGGAGTTTTCTTCCGGAAAACCATCAACTTCGGATACGACATCCAGCACTGACGCGCCGATAACGGCAACCACAGGCAACTCGCTCATGGCGTAGTTTGTCAGCCCAACAGGCCGAGTACGGTCGCCAACGAAAACCCGGCAAGTCCTGCCGCGACGGCCGTAAAAATTAGTACGGGCCTAAGCTCAGGTTGTAGCCATACCGGCACCGCTGACTCCTCTCGCTTTGCACTGCGAGGCAGGCCACCGGCCAATCCATCCAACTGCGTTTGCACAGACTCGAGCTGGCCGCAGCTAACATTCAACTGCCGCCGCAACTCTGCCACCTCGTCGCCGATCGTCTTGTCACGTTGCCCACCGGGCTGTGCCGCGGCACCCACGGGCTCAGGCATCGCGGCCGCAATACAGGCCACCACATTGACCCCACGCGAGCGTAACAACAGTAACGGCTCAAACAGCCGTTCGACACTCGCCGCGGCCAACACATAGCGCTGCACAGAATCAAACCCATGCGCACCCAGACGCCAAGATTGCAGGGTGGCTGCCAATGCATCATCCGACTCCGCCAACTGGATCCAACCTTCACCGTTACCTTGGTCTTTTAAGACTTCATCGGGAGAACACTCAACATAGACAAAGCGTTGAAATATCGAGCGAAAATACTGAGCATTGAGTCGAAACACTCGGCCAGCCAACAGCATAACCGCGTCACCGGCATAGCGCGCGTCAGGTGCAAGCACCTCGGCACCGAAACAATCGCCCGAAGACAACGGCGTGGCAGAAACCGACTCGTCCGCGGCGGTCCTTAACTCGCAACGACCCGTTGCAAGAAAATATACGAACTCTGCCGCGTCGCCCTGAGAATAGACCGCAGCGCCGTCTGCGTATTCGAACTCCTGCAGTCGCATAACCAGATGTGGCAACTCATCAGCCGACACCGACGCCAACACAGGGTTGGCCAACACCCGACCCAACGGGCTATCGGTAGCACCGGCTAAATAGGCCAAACGATTTTCCGCATCAGAACTCGACATCACTTTATTCTACATCAATAAATCTAATTTACAGCTTACACTAGCTGTAGAATGATTTTCACGTTATGCTTGCCGCGTCGAAATGTTCGACCTAACACAATTATCTGATAATAATATTTAGGAGGAAATGATGGCAGCTAAGAAAAAAGCCAAAAAGAAGGCGGCTCCTGCAGCGCCAAAACTGAAGGCAGCAACCAGCAAGCAGACTAAAACCCAGATTATTCAAACCATTGCAGATGATACCGACATGTCCAAAAAGGATGTTAAGGCAGTGGTCGATTCATTGGGAACCCTGTGTGCACGCCACATGATGAAGCGCGGCTCAGGTGAGTTCTCAATTCCAAGTATGGGCGTCAAGGTACGCCGTGTACGCAAACCAGCCACCAAGGCTCGCAAGGCAGTCAATCCGTTTACCGGCGAACCCATGACCGTCAAGGCAAAACCTGCACGTAACGTGGTTAAGGTTTCGGCACTGAAGGCCCTGAAGGAATCCGTCGGCTAATCGCGACGTTTCTGAGAAAAAAGGCGGCCAGGCAATCCTGGCCGCCTTTTTTATTGCCCAATTACTTTGAGTTTGGTACGAATAAAGTCGCTGTGCGACACGTATAACAGATCGGCGATTCGACGAATGATGTGCTCTTCGTAGCTATCCAGAACTTGATCCGCCAACGCGACACCCCACAACAGCTCAATGACTTCGACTCGTTCTTGAGCCGACAGATTTTCATTGACCAGACGAGTAAATTCGTACAGACAACTCGAATCATCCAATTCGCTATTGGCGGCACCAATCAATTCAGCGGCCTCGGCCTCCGACAAATCAAACCGAAGTTTCAACTGGCGCTCGATCAACCCCTTCTCGTCATCGGTAACCGCGTCATCAACACGACTAAGCTCAACCATCAACGCCGCGGTTGCCACTTTGATGCGCCGAAGATGGGTGGACTCGTCATCCGCCGGCTGCGAGCGAACATGACGATCGAAAAAATTAGTTATCGCATTGAGCATAAAAATTTAGTCCGCACGAAGTATATTCCCTCGCCCCCGGGAGAAGGGACATCATTATTGAGGCTGTACAAAATCGTCTGAGTTATCACTTCTGTCGCAGTGTCAGCGTCGATCCCTTCTGAGTCAACTCCAGCCGCTTCAGAAAACTCATGCCCAACAACACCTCAGTCGTGCCCATTCCCGACATAATACTCGCGCTCACATTGTTCATGGTGATGTTACCAAGACTCACCTGATCCAGCGTTGCGCGATAGGCCCGAGTCATGCCGTTGGCGGTACGCACATTCACAGCTCGGCCACGATCCACATTGAGCCGATCAGCCAGTGCCGAGGATATCGCCACATCCGTTGCGCCCGTGTCGAGCAAAAACACCACCGGCTGCTGATTGATCAGACCGGTGGCGATATAGTGACCTGCACGATTGCGTTGCAACACAACCTCTCTGGCGCCCTGCGCATCGACCTGTCCAACTATCTCGCGATTGGGATTAACTTGCTGCTCAAGCAACGGCTGAAACAACACCGTTAACAGCCCCAATACTGCCACCCATGCGAACACCACCATGCCCCGGCCGATACGCCGGGTATACCCTTCCTCACCTGTCTCGGAATCACTCACATTAACTACTATCGGGGTACATCCCCCGAAAAACAAGCTAGTTATCTAACCACGCGCGGCCTTTTTGTCGCATTGAACGCGAGATATAACCTCGGTAATAATTCACCGCGCTGCTGCCATTCACCGACACATCATGGATCTTCCATTTTCCTGTGTGCCGGGAAAAACGAAAATCCAGCCGCATTGGCCTACCACGATGCGGCCTGAGTCTTATCGATACGGACGCCTGATTGCGACCAACTCGGCGTGCCGGAAAGTATTGAATCTGGCGACTGTTGTATTGACTCAGATTACCCGTCAGGGTTTCCAGAAAGTCGGCCTTGACCTTACTCTCCAGCGTTGCGCGTTGGGTCGAAGTCAGGCGCCGATACATCGGACCGGCTGCGCTTTGCGTCAATCGGGAAAAATCAAACCGTGGAGAAATCTCTGTCTCCATAAACGCAAATGCGTGAGCCAGCCCTTTAGGACCCTGCGGCATTCTGAACTTCGATATTTTTTCTATCCCGCGACGCAGTATCTGTTGGGGGCCCGCAGACGACACGGTCGGAGCATATCCCTGCGGAACGACTCCGGCATAGGGATAAGCGGCCATCGATACTGATGACATCAGCGTAATGACCAATACAAGTAAACTCTTCATAAACATAGGTTACCTCGACTTAACTTACACGGTTAAATTTTAGGGATCTCTGGATTCCGGATCTCCGCTTCGCCCCGTCCAAAATGACGAGTCGCTCGACACCTTCCTAGTCTTTGGCCAGCACTGCGGTAACACCAATGCCGTCACGCACAAACGAATAGGACTCATTGTCACCCCACAACTCGGCCAAGCGCTTTGCCAACGCCTGCGGGTGCTGTCGCGCAAACGCTTGCAGTACGGATGCCACTGGATAATACGACCAGTGCCAACCTTCCTCAATACGGATGAACCACGGATTGACCTGCGAGTGACGATAGGGCTGCACAAACCCATGACTACCTGCATGCTGCCGCAACCACCGGTAGGCGCCAACATAAGGACCCGCATTCTCCCAGCTAGCGGGATTCAGATAGGGATCCAAGATATCAATATCGGTTGCCCAGTGATGCCGAGACAGGCCGGGCATTGCCGTTGCCTGCAGGGTTTCGCGCTGACGCTGATTGGAATCCAGCGAGCGCCCTACCCCGCCCTCACCCAACCAGCACTGACGATGCGATGCCATGTGTGGCTGCCACCGTGCTGATTCGGCAGGTAATCCATCACCACATAGGTTTCTGGCTGTCTCCGAAATCCGATCGAAGGCCCCACCCGAGAAATTATACTTACGCATCCAGATCGATTGCTGACGGGTGAAACTTCGGCGCCCCGAATACACTTGTGGCACCTCAGTAAGCGGAACATCACTATGGGATAACGCATTCAACAAGCAGCGGGTCTGTTGAACTACCTCCCGCCGAACCACCTTGGGCGGAGGCGTCACGCCAACAATCCAGTCAAGAATCCGATTCACGTCACGCTCGGCGACAAAGACCCGCCAACGGTCGGTGGTGGACAACATCACTTCGGGATCACGAAACTCCAGACACTCGGTTTGCGCGAACACTGGCGTGGACAACTGGATTAGCAACGTGGCCAGCATCACACCCATAGGTCGAATGCCGTTCGCGGACAACCCTGCTCCTGCACAACGCCAAAGAGGTAGTTTCATCGCGTCAGAAATTGCCTAGAGCAGCGACGAACTCAGTTCGTTGAGGGCGGCTACCCTCTCACTATCATCGGTAAGCGCCTGCTGAAAATACGGCTCATTTTCTATGCAATACTCTTCAGACTTAAATATCTGGTCGGCTGCTGCCACCACTGCTACTCCCACTGAATCGAACGCAAATACCCTACCGCCTGAAGTAGGGAGAAGCAAATCATATACTTTTTCGGGGATTTTTATGGTCTAAATTTAATCCGAATGTCGCTAAATTCCGACGCCATTGCTGCTAAAAACGTGTTAATAAGTTTCTCGCGGGCGCTCGCTACGGTGACATGCGATTATCCGAAGTAGGCTAGACCGGATTGAGTTTCGGGTAGTCCGGAAACCACATCCGACTCTCCACTAGGGCACAAATCTCGTCCCGCGACTTCGCGGCCTTTACCACACCCCGCTCTACTGCCTCATTCGCCACCGCCTCGGCAATCCGCGCAGATACCTCACGTAGGCGGGTCATCGGCGGAAACAGCAAGCCGCTATCCAGATCTTCCTGATCAACCATATCGGCCAGTGTTTCGGCGGCTACCGCAAACATCGATTCGGTGACCTCGCTGGCCCCAGACACCAACACACCCAGACCGACACCTGGAAAAATATAAACATTGTTACCCTGACTGGTCTTGATCACCCTATCTTGATAGCTCACCGGCTCAAACGGACTGCCCGAGGCAATCAGCGCCTTGCCGTCTGTCCACTCAAGCAAATCGGCAGGACAGGCTTCTGACTTGCTGGTTGGATTAGAGAAGGGAAACACCATAGGCCGTTGCACATGGCCGGCGAGAGCGCGGATCGCATCTTCCGTGAACGCACCCGGTTGACCCGTTGTACCAATCAGCACGGTCGGTTTGAGTGTGTCGATACAAATCAACAAGTCATTGAACTCATCCACATTGAACCCGACCTGTTCCGCGACCCGCACAGGCCAACGAAACTCGGACTTGTAGGCTTCTGAGTCCTGCACCCCTTCCAACATCAGGCCTCGACTATCGAGTACCGCGATCGACCCGATCAATGCATCGCCGTCGACCCCATCCCGGCGCATCGCATCGCGCAGCAATCGCGCAATACCAATACCCGCGGCCCCCGCACCCAGAATCAATATCCGCTGCTCACGCAGCGGCACGCCGGTCATACGACAGCCCGCAAGAATACCCGCCAGCGCCACCCCGGCCGTACCCTGAATGTCATCATTGAAGGACAGTATCGAATGTCGATAGCGGTCCAGCATGGTGAAGGCGTTGACCTTCTTGAAGTCCTCCCACTGCAATAACACGTTGGGGAACCGCCGTTTCACTGCATCGATAAATTCGTCAATCAGAGACTCGTATTCCTCACCGCGCAATCGCCGATGGTGCCAACCCGCGTACAAATGATCGCCCAGCAATGCACTATTATCCGTGCCCACATCCAGACTGATGGGTAATACTTTGGTTGGATGAATACCGGCGGCGACCGTGTAGAGTTCCAGCTTGCCAACCGGGATACCAATGCCTCCAGCACCCTGATCACCCAAACCAAGAATTCGTTCATTGTCGGTAACAACAATCAACTCCACATCGGCAAACGGGGCATTCCCGAGAATCTCGTAGATCCGGCCACGGTCTTCGGGGGTAATCCACAATCCGGGCGCGCGACGATAGATCCGGCTGAACTGCTGACAAGCCTCACCCACGGTCGGGGTGTAGATGATCGGCATGTACTCTTCGATATGCTCATAGACCAGACGAAAAAACAGGGTCGAATTACGCGCCTTAAGCTCCGATAAACCGATGTATTTCTCGAGGGCGCTACTCTTTCTTGCGATATTGCCGTATCCACGTTCCAACTGCTGTTCCAGTGTTCCGACATGACTGGGCAAAACCCCATGTAAACCCAACACGTCGCGTTCGACCGCGGTAAAGGCAGTGCCCTTGTTGATCATCGGTTCCGTTGTTACCGCAAGCCCGCGCTCCGCAATATCGACCGACACATTGCCGTGTACATCGGTATTCAGTATGAATTGCTTCATCGCCATCGTCTGCCCTGATAACCCCCCAGTGTCGCCTGCCCATATTAGCGGCTCCTGAGATATCTGCCTGAAGTTACACCATTTTTGGTGTATCGACCCAGCTAGTCTATGCTTCTTAAGCACATTGCCGCTCCGCCGATTATCTAATCCAGCCTCCCAACCACTGTCGTTACAAGGCTAGCACTGGGCTACTGAGTCGCTAGTTCGCGAGTTAACAGCAAGTTACCGACTCCGTCAGTAACCGCAGTCCAGCC
>DTRM01000112.1:0-1089 GCA_012965975.1 Chromatiaceae bacterium
CGGATTTGGTGCCGTCGTATGCCGAAGCCGCGAACAACCTGGCTACCTTGCTGAGGATGAATGGCGATGGTGAGCAGGCGCTGGTTTTTTACCAACAAGCGCTGGCTCTAAAACCAGATTATGCCGAAGCGTACAGCAACTTTGGCGCTTTGCTGCAAGAAGTTGGTCGGGTTGGTGACGCATTGCAGTCCTATCGTCGCGCGGTTGAGTTACAGCCAACACACCCGGAGTGGGTCTTCAATTATGGTTGTGGCCTGCTCGAGGCGGGTAGTTTTGATGACGCGCAGGCGGTGTTTCATCAGCTGATACAGATTGCGCCGCAAGATGCTCGTGCCTGGGATGGTTTGTGTAATGCGCAGCTTCACCAGAAACAGTTTGAAAGTGCCATCACCAACGGCCACAAAGCCATCGAGTTTGATCCAACCAATGCGGATGCCTGGTTTCATCTCGGTGTTGCCTATCAAAGTATCAAGAATTCTGACAAAGCGATTGAGTTGTACCAGAAAGTGCTGGAACTTGATGCGGGACATGATTCAGCGCAGTACTTCCTTGCGATTCTTGGCGCAGTGGAAGTGCCAGATAAGTCGCCGACGGACTACGTCAAGGATCTTTTTGACGGCTATGCGGAGACCTTCGATAACGCGTTGGTGAATAATTTGGAATATCGTACGCCGACACTCTTGTTTGAGTGGGTGGAACGTTATATCGGTGAAACCGAAAAGAATCTGGATATTATGGATCTAGGTTGTGGCACCGGTTTGATCGGACCGTTGTTTCGCAACATCGCCGCTCGTTTGCTGGGGGTTGATCTATCTCCCAAGATGGTAGAGAAGGCGCGTGAGCGAAACGTGTACGACGAATTATTTGTTGATGATTTAGTTCCTCCGTTACAAGACAACAAGGGGGCGCTGGATCTGGTGCTGGCCGCCGATGTATTTGTTTATCTCGGCGATCTCGATGATGTGTTTGCAGCAACCGTCGAATCACTGCGGGCTGAGGGGCTGTTTTTGTTTTCGACCGAGAAGAGCGAGTCGAGTGATCGCTATGAGTTACGCGAATCGGGTCGTTATGCCCACGCGGTTCCCTACA
>DTRM01000112.1:1144-2419 GCA_012965975.1 Chromatiaceae bacterium
TGATGTGGTATTGCGCAAGGATGGTGGGCGTGACATCAATGGCAGTATCTACGCGCTCAGGTTAAACTAATAACCATAAAAACAATTAGTTACGCTAATCTTGGTGCGATGTTCAGTGTTGATTTCCACGCCGAATTTGTGGAACACGGCCTCATCCAAAGCTATAATTGCAGATTGCCGTTAATTATGGGGGCAACGATGAGTGTGGGCTTTTTGAGCTCGGTTTGAGGCAGTAATGAACTTCAAGGGTGAACTGAAAAAATTAGGTACGTGTAATGTTGCCCCGCTGCGAGAGCGTATTCTTTCCAAGGGTGATGAACTCTGGACTCGTTCGACTTGGCGACAGGAGAAGTTTCCGGCGCATACCTATACTCAGGCAGTTGACTTGGTGTTCGACCGCGATGGTCGCCATCAGAACCCAACGACTCAGGAACCCTTTTACGAATTCGAGGATGTGCTGCAGCCTGTGCTCGCCAAGGTTGCCAATCATTACAACAATTCGCCTACCGGTCGGCGCCTGAAGAAAAAAAACGGCTCGGGTTATTTTATCCGTGTCATTTTTGCAAAGCTACTTCCCGGTGGCTCGATTCCTCCTCATGGCGATGATGGCTTCAGTTTGATGCATGCTCATCGTGTCCACATACCGATTATTAGTGATGGGAAATCCATGTTTACCTGCGGCGAAAGTAGCCGGGTATTGGGCGAAGGCGAGATTTGGGAGATCAATAATCGTAAGACACATGCAGTTCAAAATGACAGTGAGAATTTCCGCGTGCATGTGATTGCTGACTGGGTTATTGCTGGCGAGCGTTGCTGTTGCGGAAAACGCTTGCGTCCCAAAGGATCGTGTAGTCCCAAGGAGTGTCACGATACGGATTGGGTGGACCAGTGTTGCACCTGTCTGGATTAAACAACGCATGAGTGGGCCACCCAGCCTTCAAGATCTGATCACCGCAGTTAATCAGGTCGCGGGCAACTTTTCGGCTGCGGAGAGTCGTGCGTGTTTTCGTGACCCGGTGATAATCGTTTCGGCACCCAGAGCAGGCAGTACCTTGCTGTTTGAATTAATGAGTCAGGCAAAAGGATTATGGACGGTTGGAGGTGAGTCGCATCCGGTGTTCATGACCCAGCCACATCTGCGAGCCGAGAATGCCAGCTTTGATTCCGGTCGTTTGACCAAGGCGCATGCCGAGGGTGAGACGGCACACAAGATTAGAGCGGGTTTTCTAACGCTGCTGGTCGATCGAGATCGAAAGCGCTATATGACGATGGAGC
>DTRM01000113.1 GCA_012965975.1 Chromatiaceae bacterium
AACTCCTACCACCGCAACGCGTCAAACCCGATTGTTGACGAGCACCTGGTTCCCGACCAAGACTTGGTCGCCTACTTCTGTGCGGAATTTGGTCTCCATGAAAGTCTGCCAATCTACTCCGGCGGGCTGGGGATATTAGCCGGCGATCATTGCAAGGCCGCCAGCGACCTCTGCGTACCCTTTGTTGCGATCGGCATGTTGTACCGGCTCGGTTACTTTACCCAGACTATCGATTGCGATGGCAATCAGATCGCCCATTACCATCCCACGCATTTTTCTGACTTGCCACTGGTCCATGCCACCGATACGGACGGCAATCACGTTCAAGTCGAGGTGGAACTACCCGGTCGCCGCGTCGCGCTCAGGGTGTGGGAGGCACGTGCCGGTCACATCCGTCTGTTTCTGCTCGACAGCGATCTCGAAATCAATAGCGCGGACGATCAATCCATCACCTACCAGTTGTACGGTGGCGATAAAAAGATGCGGATCCTGCAAGAGATCGTTCTCGGCATTGGCGGCGTACGCACGTTGGCCGCACTGGGGCTCTCGCCAACGGTGTGGCACATCAACGAGGGCCATGCCGCGTTCCAGATCCTCGAGCGCTGTCGCCAGTGTGTTCGCGAAGGTATGGGATTTGATGCCGCGCTGGAAAGGGTTGCCGCCGCCACCGTGTTTACCACTCACACACCGGTCGCGGCCGGTCATGACATTTTTGATCACGATCTAATGCGGGAACATTTTGGCGACTTTGTATCTGAACTTAACATGGATATGGACGAGTTTCTGAGTCTTGGATCCAGCCCCAGTAATTCGGGTGGCTTCAATCAGACCGCATTGGCCTTGCGCGGCTCGCGCTTCCATAACGGCGTGAGCCGTATTCATGGCGAGGTTGCATCTCGCATGGAGGGTTACGTGTGGCCACAAATTCCGGCCGCTGAGAACCCAATCCGTCATGTGACCAATGGCGTGCATCTACAAACCTTTCTCGCCGACGAATGGATCAACTTGCTCACCATGCGCCATGGCGGCGAGTGGCGCACGCAACTATTGAACCCTGAATTTTGGAACGTCATTCACGACGTCCCGGATCACAGCTTTTGGAGTGTGCATCAATCACTGAAGTCTGAGTTATTTACCCTGCTGAAACAAATTGTCACCAGCCAGACGCAACGTAACGGGTACAGTAGCGCTCGCACCAATCGTATGACACGGTTTATCGAGCCAGAAACCACTGACATACTCACAATTGGATTTGCCCGGCGCTTTGCCACCTATAAACGTGCCGCGTTGTTGTTTTCTGATCCTGAGCGACTGGCCCGCATTCTGAACGATGCGGAGTGTCCGGTAGTTCTGATTTTTGCTGGCAAGGCCCATCCAAAAGATCTGCCAGGACAGCAACTGATCAAGACCATTCACGAGTACTCGCAACGACCTGAATTTGAGGGGCGGATTATTCTTGCAGAAGGCTATGACATGGCGTTGGCACGCCGACTCGTCAGTGGTGTCGACGTATGGCTCAACACGCCCGAGTATCCGATGGAAGCCAGCGGCACTTCTGGTGAGAAAGCCGGCATCAATGGTGTGCTCAACCTCAGTGTACTGGATGGCTGGTGGGGCGAAGGCTATCAGGGAGACAACGGCTGGGCGATCGTACCGCACGCACCGAACACCGACCCGGAATACCGCGACAGGGAAGAGGCCAACGAACTCCTGTCGTTGTTGGAACACGAAATTGTTCCGACCTATTATGATCGAAACCATCGCGGCTATTCGAGTAAATGGGTACGCCTGTCGAAGACGTCAATGGCCACACTGATCCCACGCTTCAATGCCCAGCGCATGGTGATGGATTACGTCCGGGACTTCTATGCGCCCGCCGCAAAGCAAGGCCGGGTTCTGGGCACAGACAATGGCGTGTCTGCCACTGAGCTATCGGAATGGAAAAAGAAGATTCTGTCCAACTGGTCGAACGTTAGTCTGACCTCGCTCGACGATCCACCCAAATGCATTCGTGCTGGCGAACATCTAACCATTCGCGTTGCCGCCGCACTGGGTTCGCTTGAGGTCGACGACATCACCGTTGAGTGTCTGGTGGGCACCGAATCAGAAGGAGCGTGTGGCAACACCGATGATGGCCGGGTTATTTTTGAGCTCGCACTTGACCCACCCATGGCCGGACTGCAATTTTATAAAATCCGCGCCTACCCAACTCACGCGAATCTCTGTCACCCATTCGAGACCGGCTGCATGATCTGGTTATAGTCAGCTAAGATCAATCGACTCTGACCTGTTTGTTCTTACCACCGGTTTCTTGCGTTAATTGTGTGCCTCGCGGTCGCCGCACCGGCGTCTCCCGCCCCCCCACCACAATCAGCTATTAGGGATATTTAACCGA
>DTRM01000114.1 GCA_012965975.1 Chromatiaceae bacterium
ACCCACCGAAATTCGCAGACTGTCGGGCGTCGTGGTGCGTCGCAGTGGTGCCCCTAAGTTAGACTAATCTGTCAGAAATTTTTACATATCCACTTCGCGTCTCCAGGCAGCCTTTTGGCTTCCCTCTATTTTATGATGTAAATCAACTAGTTGTATCCTTCGGCACGATT
The DNA here is from genome assembly GCA_012965975.1 of Chromatiaceae bacterium. GTDB lineage: Bacteria > Pseudomonadota > Gammaproteobacteria > DTRM01 > DTRM01 > DTRM01. The sequence goes on from DTRM01000114.1 coordinate 171, forward strand.
AGTGCTTAATACTGACTAGATTAGTGCGCAAATCTGGTTTTGGGTTTATTCTGGTTTGTGCGCGGTTGCTCGAATAGCGTTGAGTAAGATGCCGTTCACAGATTAGGTTGCCCGTATCTGTCGAAATGAAAAACTGCGGTTGTACGGACGACATCTGTTAATTAGTTACGGTTTTTTCTACTCAGGGGTCTATTCTTCGCTGGGATATGGCGCTGGTCATGTCCGGGTTGTATGAACTAGGGTTCAAGCAATTGACTGGATGTCTTTGAGTGTGCGGCACAAGTATGTGTGGCCTGTAGTAGATCGTTTCATGGCCGATTTTGACAAACAATCTGAATTTCAACGCAGCGGTGTCCGTAAGGCGCTGACGTTGATCGAGTCGCTGCGTCATACCGCGTCAGGTGAGCTTCTGTATGGACAAATTTCCCGTATCCTGGGGCAGGATGAAGCTGATCGCTCGCGTGTAGAACAAACCTACGCGGCGCTGCTTTCCTCGTTGCTGCAAACTTATGCGCGTCAATCTGAGCCAGGTTCGTTGCTACAAGTTCAATTGATGATGCTGGATAAATTGCTGCAACCGCCGCTATCGAGCTCGGAGCTGGATACCTTGCAGGAATACATCGATCAATTATTGGCGAAACTGGCATTGCCGGAGAACCAGTTGTCGGTCGAGGCTGGCGTGCTAGAGAGTACTCTGGCGCCGTTGTTCGCCGGGCTGGGAATGGATGCGGTTAAACCGGCTGCCGCCCAAGAGCCCGTGGTTGATCCACGGCCAACAATCAAGACCGCGACACCACCCCAAGCACCCGTCAAAGCAGAACGCAGGCGTATCGATGTTGATGATCGCCGGGGATCTGAACTCATGCGTGAACTTGAAGATGAGTTCACCGAAAGTAACGGCAATGGTCATCGCTCAGAGGCACCGGAAACCGCTCTGGCCGAGGCCGAGGAAAATGAAATTCAGGCATTGCAGGATTCGTTTTCCGAGAGTGTATCGGAGACCAGTGAACAAGCCGAGAGTTTTGGCGGTTTGCTGGAAGACGTATTCAGTGAACTGAAAGGCTTGGATGCGCAACCGGACATAGGTGACGCGCGGCAGAAACTGATGGGGCAGATCGAACGAATGATGGTGGGCCACCGGCATTTTTCCAAGGCACTGGATACGACCAATTCGTTCATGCGCGAGATTGAAGACTCTGGTCAGCAATTGACGGATGAGTTGACGCGAGTGCGCCTGCTGAGCATGACGGATGAGCTGACGCAGCTACCTAACCGACGAGCTTTTTTGCGTCGTCTTGAAGATGAGGTCGGGCGAGTTCAGCGTTATGGTGTGCCGTTGGCGTTGGCGGTGATTGACCTCGATCACTTCAAGCAGATTAATGACAAATATGGCCATGCGGCCGGAGACAGTGCCCTGCAGGCCTACGCACGAGAAATCCTGAGTAGGTTTCGACACCATGATTTCGTCGCGCGTTATGGCGGCGAGGAGTTTGTCGTGTTGTTGCCTAACACCACGGCGGAGGGCGCGCGCCGTTCGCTGGTTAAGGTACAGGGCAAGGCCAGAAGCACCACCTTCAAGGTCGATGGCCAGCGTCAATCGGCACCGCGGTTTTCAGCCGGTGTTGCGATTTACCAGAATGGTGAAACGCCGAGTTCCTTTATCGAACGAGCGGATCACGCCCTGTATCAAGCCAAACGTCTGGGTCGTGATCGTATCGAGATTGATGATATTGAACCACCCGAAACAGAGGCTACGGACGGGGCGGTCGAAGACGAATTCTGATACGGTTTGTGTGCCGCACGGTCGAAATATTCCCTGTGCCAACAATAATCGGCGCAATCTTGCGACGATGCATTACCAATCCGGGCTAGTGAGATGAAATCCGAACAGTCTGTGGTCTCTGCTATCCAGTCTGCAACGGGAGAACCCTTCTCGATCCAACGCCAGCAGTCGATATCCAGTGGCTGTATTAACGCCGCATTCGAGATCTCCGATTCCCGCCGGCATTTTTTCGTCAAGACCAATCGGCCTTCAAGCCGGCCGATGTTTGAAGCCGAACGCGAAGGTCTGTTGGCGTTGGCCAGTGAGGGTGGTCCGCGTGTACCCGTTCCTGTGGTGGTTGGCGCCGACGACCACAGCGCATTTTTTGTGATGGAGTACGTTGCCTTTGCGACGCCTGGCCCACACACAGCGACTTTATTTGGCGAACAGCTTGCGGCCTTGCATAGCAAACACCAATCACAGTTTGGCTGGCACCGTGACAACACCATCGGATCAACACGACAGGTAAACGATTTTACCTCCGACTGGGTATCGTTTTTGCGTGAGCAACGCTTTGGCTATCAGTTCGGACTCGCTGCGCGGCAAGGTTACGGTGGTGAGTTACAAGACCTGGGTGAGCGATTTCTGCAACAGTTGGATGGGTTCTTTAGCGACTATCAGCCATGGCCGTCGATACTGCACGGAGATTTATGGGGTGGCAATCATGCGGCCGATGGGCAAGGCTATCCGGTCATGTTTGACCCCGCCGTTTACTATGGTGATCGTGAAGCGGATATTGCGATGACCGAATTGTTCGGTCGCTGTGATGGTGCTTTTTATGCGGCCTACGATTCGGTATTGCCGCTGGATGCCGGTTACCGTCAACGGCGTACCTTATACAATCTGTACCATGTGCTTAACCACCTGAACTTGTTTGGTGGCGGATACCACGCGCAGGCACTGCAGATGCTGCGCGAATTGGTGAGCGAGGTGTAGGAGCGGAAGCCAAGACCGCTCCGTTACTAGTCGCGCTGTCGAATGTGATGCAGAGCCGCAGCGATGACCGCAGGGTGGGCATCAGTCGTCTCTTCTTCGGCATGGCCTACGGGCAGTAACTGCAAGTCATGTTCGGCGCGATACAACGCCTGTTCTGCTTCTGCCACGTCAGTCTGTTGATCAACGCCTTTTATGATGTATCCGGTACTCATATCGTAAGTGACGGCCATTTTTCACCTCCTGAAGTCTTAGTTAACGTCTGATGTCGCTTGTGTGTAATAGCGGTACTGTACACTGATAGTTTTAGCAAGGATTGTGCCAAAACCCCATGAGACTAATGGTTGAAGCGGGGAAATAGACCACAAGCGCCTGAAAACCGGACGTTATATTGTAGTTTGAGGGCGCGCTGCCAAAGCGGTTGGGAGCGGGGTTTTGAGGTCGGGGTGACGGGTATCGGACGCAGACGCGCCATGGTCATGACGATGAGCGGGATAGAAAAAACCAGCGAGCCGGGAGGATGGCTCGCTGGTTAACTCCAAGGACTTGCGGATAAAACTAATGTCTAACTAAACTTAGGGAAATGCCGGTATGGTGGGTTCGGTTCCGTGCATATCGGCTTCCGGGTGGTGTTTCTTCACCAAGCTGGAGATGTCATCGACGCGGTCTTTGGGGACATCAACCATCATTAAAATGTCCCCCGCCTTTACTTGGGATTCAAACTCAGTCAGTCGACTGTTGGGTATGTCGGTTGCGACCATGCCAGAAACCCATGCACCGACACCGGCGCCCGCAAAGGTGGTTGCGAGTACCGCGCCACCGCCGAGTATCAGGCCCGCGGGTGGAAAGGTGATTGCGACCAGTCCGGCCAGCATGCCGGTGACACCACCAACCGCTAATCCCTGTTCGATGCCATGTACAAAGTCGCTTTTTTCAAGCAGGCCAGCTTCGGGAAGATCTTCCATTTGGGTGCCATCTTTGGCGAGCGCATGAATGTGTCTTTCTTCGATGCGTGCGAGTAGCAATTCATCGACAACTTGACGAGAGGTTTCCACATCGGGCAATAAGAAATACAGACGTCTATTCATTCCATTCTCCTTTAGACCCACTGGACCGCAATTCGTCTGGCTTACAATAAAACCTGTAACTTAAAGTATAGATGAATTTATTGGCGTCGCGGTGATTAAGCGAGTTTAATTAGTGCTGCTTATCAAGCTCATCAAGAAAATTAATAGGAGGCGAACCGCTGGCGACATCGAGATCAACGCCATAATCCACGCGTTCTATGTCATATGAGCCGAACCAGTCCTCTGGTGCGGCGACCGCAACCAGTTCCAATTGTTGCCAGCTGTCGTTATCAAATTCTGCGATGTCGCCGTCGTAATACTGGATATCGACCGAGTCCAGTCCGCGGTCAACCGCGACGATTTCAAATATCTGTCCACTCACATCCTTGAGCCACAGTCCCACCTGAGGTATCACCCCTGTTGTCATACTCAGCTCCGAAAAAACGATGTCGGTAACCTAGGTATAGTCGAGTCAAAAAATGGGGCAAGCGCTTACGTTATTGGCGCGAAAAATCGTGTTTCATTCGAGGTACTTTGTTTGCCATTGCAGATACAGCTTATGTACGTGGTCGCAGTAGTCTTCCTTGCTATCAAAGCCACGCGGGTCGATGGCATCAAATACGTAGTAGTTGGCGCGGTTATTGGGGCTGGTCAGAAAATGCCATATCTTGTTCAGCAGGGTCTGCGGTGCACGCCACTCAAATACATCTTGCGCCTCGTAGTGCAAAAACACCGGCACAATGGGAATGCCAGTTTGCAGAGAAATATCAAACACGCCATAGCGAAATGGCGCAATCGCGCGTCCCTTGCACCCACCCTCTGGATACAGCGCGATGTTTTTTCCACGGCCGAGTTCATCGATAACCTGTTGGAATACAGCTGTGCGCGAGTCTTTCGAATCGCGCACTACAAACAGGGTGCCGGCGGCCGCGCTGATGCGTCCCACTATCCACCAGTCCTTGACCTCGTGTTTGGCCACACTGGCGACGTCAAATAGCGCCGGGATACCAATGTCCTCAAATGCAGACGGGTGATTGCCGATCATCAGAAAATGCTCCGGCAACGGCTTGCGATGGTTTTGCAGTAGCCGCAAATCGACATCCAGTGCATGCACAAACGACATGGACCACAGGCGAAACAGACGTGGGTAAAAACGTGCCAGCAGCGCGCGCGGCAGAAACGTGAGCAGATACATGATCAGCGTAAACACGCCGTGATCAATCCAGTACACGATCAGCTTGAGTAGACGAAAAAGTTTGGGTAACACAATATTCCTGAGGTTAGTGGGGTTATCGTGTCTACGCTAGTGTAGACCTTGGATTACGCTTCAGTATACGGGCATGGGGTACAATACGGGTTATTGATACACGTAATGGAGAGTCCCGATGTCCGAATTCGAGCTGAATATGGATCTGTCTAGTGGTATTGCCGCATTTGAGTCGAAAAACTTTACCCGGGCCGCACATTTTTTGATGCCGTTGGCGGAGGCAGGTGATGTGGAGGCGCAATATCGCATGGGGATTTTGTACCAGAATGGCCTAGGTATGATCGCTAATGAGGCGAAGGCAGTGGAGATGATGCGGGCAGCGGCCGAGTCTGGTCTGGCTCTGGCCCAGCATGGTCTTGGATTTATGTATATGCAGGGCGAGGGCGTTGAGAAAGACGGCGCTGAGGCGATGACTTGGTTTCTGCGCGCAGCGGAGCAGGGGCTGGTGGGTTCGTTAACCACCATGGCAATGATGTATCAGGAAGGCACACTGGTCGAACAGGATCTGGAAAAGGCCAAGAAGTTGTATAAACAGGCAGGCTTTGACGAACTGATGTGAGCGCTCAACGGTCGGCTATGAACTGAATCACCTGTTGCGCTACCTGGTCGATTAACCGCTGGCGTGATTCGATGCTGGCCCAGGCGATGTGTGGCGTCACGATCAGGTTGGTCAGCTTCGCATCAAGTAATACATTGCCGGCCCGCGGGGGTTCATCGGCAAGCACATCAAACCCCGCACCGCCGATTTTTTTTTGTTGTAGCGCCTGCAGCAGCGCTGCCTCATCCACGATGCCACCCCGCGCGGTATTGATTAGCAGGGCGGTGGACTTCATTAGTTCGAATTCGCGCGGCCCAATCAGATTACGAGTGTTGTCCGCCAGTGGGCAGTGTAGCGAGATGATATCGGATCGTTGCAGCAATTCATCCAGATCAGCACGATCATTGTGCGCATCCGTCCCTGGTCGTGCGCCGACAGCAACGCGCATGCCAAAGCTGCGGCCAACACCGGCGACGGCGCGACCCAATTCACCATAACCAATGATGCCCAGAGTTTTCCCGGCGAGTTCCGCGATCGGAAATTGCAGCAGGCAGAATTGAGTGCTCGCCTGCCAGTCACCGCGGGCGAGTGCTTGTTGTACGGCGGTGTGTTGCGTTGTCAGCGACAAGATCAGCGCGAAGGTATGTTGCACCACGGATGCGGTTGCATAGCCTGAAACGTTGCGGACCTCTATCCCTAGCGTCGCGGCAGCCGCAAGATCGATATTATTGGTTCCGGTTGCGGCAATACAAACCAGCTTGAGAGCAGTGGCGCGTTGCAGGGTGGCGGCATCAAGCACAACCTTGTTGGTTATCACGACCGTCACCCCATCGAGTCTCGTATCGACGGTATCGGGACCTGTCTGCTCATGCCACTGCCAGTTAACCGCGCAGTCCCTGAGACCGTCGAGGTTCAGATCGCCTTGGTCGAAGCTGGCCTGATCCAGCACCACGCCGTTAATCATCACGATCCTGTCTGAGTTGCTGCCAACCTGCGAAGGCCAGTATTGCCCACCCGATCATCAATAGCACTCCGCCAATCGGGGTAATCGCACCGAGCCAGCGTAGATCAAGCAGCGCCAGCAGATACAGGCTACCGCTAAAGATCAGCATGCCCACCAACAAAGTCAGGCCTGCGCGTGTTATCAATGCGGGTGAAGTTGCGTGAGGTAATAATAATGCGATTAACAGCAACGCCAGCGAATGCATCATGTGATAGTCGTTGGCAGTGGCATAGATGGCCAGATTCGCCACCGTGAGTTGATCCTCAATCGCGTGTGCAGCAAAGGCCCCCAACGCGATGGAGGTCAGAGCACTAATCGCGCCGATAAGGATGAACAAGCCGGACATATTGTGGGGTTTACTGCGGTGTTAGCTTGCCCAGTTCCGACAAGATCGCAAGGACCAACCCCTCACTGCTTAGGCTGAGTTTTTCACATAGCTTGTTGGCATCGCGTTCGCCATTGACCATGGGTCGAATACAGCCCGCGATCATGGCCATGTCGCCACCCGCACGACTCATACCTTCGGCCATGGTAGCGATCTGTTCCAGTGCCCCGGTATCGCCCGTGCCAGCCGCATGGATGATGCTTGCCAATCCCGGCGCGGCGGACGAGGCATCGGCCTTGGCGGTCGGGTCGGGCAGGGTTGATGGGTCTTGCAGTCCCCTGAGTATAGCCTTGATGATGACATGGTCTTCTTCATCGAGACCGTTAAGCAAGGCATCATCCCGATTTCCATCGAGAATTTTACGGATGGTCTGCGCAAGCACGACCCAGCCATTACTCTCTGCGGCCTTCACCGCCAGTAGCAATGCCTGTTTGTGCTCGGGGTTACCACAGGTATGAACCACCTGAACAATCAGCACGGCATGAGTTTGCAGTATTTGTTGATCACGTTCTTGCATGACTAACCTTTAGTGTGAAGTGCCGCCGGTTTTAAGGCGAGGCATGAGTTCGACCAGATTGCATGGCCGCGTGCGGTAATCGAGTTGAGCGCTGATCAGTTCATCCCATCCGGTACGACATGCACCTGATGATCCGGGTAAACAAAAAATATACGTACCATTGGCCACCCCCGCCAACGCACGCGACTGCATGGTTGATGTGCCAATTTCAGCAAAGGAAATATTACGGAACACCTCACCAAAGCCATCGATAGTTTTATCGAGCAGCGGTGCAACCGCCTCCGGAGTGCCATCGCGCCCGGTAACACCGGTGCCACCGGTGGTGACCACCGCCTGAATGTTATGGTCGGCAATCCAGTCAGACAACACCGCGCGGATCTCATAGATATCGTCGGTACACAGCTTGCGTGAGCCAACCGCATGACCGGCCTCAGCAATACGATCGGTCAGGGTCTTGCCCGAGATGTCGTTGTCGAGCGTGCGCGTATCGGAGATGGTTAATACCGCAATCTTGAGCGCAACAAAGGGCCGTTGACCGGCTTCATGGTGATGAGACACGGATCGTGCTCCCATTAGTTTATTGAATGATCTTGTCAGTATGCCAGCGACAGCGATTTTCTGCCATCGCCACGATAAGTGAGCTATGCTTAAAGGGGCGCGATCGGGAGTAATGCCGATGAAATTACGTCACATAATCATGCTTGGCGTTGTGTTGGTTCTGGTGCCGGGCTCGGTGCTGGCGGCAACCGTTGGTTCTGCGCCGTTGATCACCAGCGGCCACGTGCCACCGTCTCACGTCTCAGTGGACACCCGCCAGACTGGATCTAGCGGTCCCTTCGTTACTACTGGCATTGAACCGTCACTGGTGGTCCCGCTACCGGCATCGATCTGGTTGTTTATACCTGCGTTGCTTGGCGTGTTGGGGTTGGCGCACAAGCCACAACGCCGAACCTGAGTCTAACGTTGCCGGCGTCGCGAGGCTATACCAGCCAGACCCACAAGACCAGAACCGAACAACCAAACAGCGGCAGGAACTGGAACGTTAGTAATGTGAATCGCGGTGATATCGA
>DTRM01000115.1 GCA_012965975.1 Chromatiaceae bacterium
GGGCAACATTCATAACTATGACAATTTCGAGGAACTGTGGTTCAGCGATGACGCCACCAAGGTCAGAAATCTGGTCAGCACCTGTCCAAAAAATTGCTGGATGGTGGGTACCGCAGCACCTGTGATGAAAAAGTACATCAAACATCCTGCTGCATGGGTCATCAAGAACAAGATCAAGAGCCTGCTGGGTCGTCCCATTTGCGTCGACAACATTCCCGTCTGTGATGTTGGCCAGGACTCGATGCAGGGCGATCTGCGTGAAACCGGCGGCGGCGGAACTGTTCCCGATCAGTCGGGCCTCAAGGTTGGCTAAAATTCGCTGAGCATTCGGGTCTGCGTACCGGATAACCATGAAAATTATCGTACTTGGCACTCGCGGGATACCCGACGTCCCCGGCGGCGTGGAGACTCATTGTGAAGCGCTCTATCCCCGTCTGGTGAAACTGGGTTGTGATGTCACCCTGATCACTCGCACTCCTTATATAGCTAAGGATCAGCGCCTATATCAATATCAGGGAGTCAAACTGCGTCACCTGTTTGCCCCACGAAAAAAATCGTTAGAGGCAATCGTGCATACGTTTCTAGGCATCCTTTACGCTCGCCTGAAATCACCCGATGTATTGCATATCCACGCCATCGGCCCATCCATCATGGTGCCACTGGCGCGACTGCTGGGACTTAAAACCATATTCACCCATCATGGCCCCGACTATGACCGCCAGAAATGGGGGCGACTGGGCAAATGGGTGCTGATTCAGGGTGAGCGCATGGGTGCACGCTTTGCCAACAGCATCATCGTCATATCCACGGTGATCGGTGAAATACTGTCGGATAAATACGATCGTCATGATCACCACCTTATCTTTAATGGTGTAGATCTGCCCGATATTCCGACCGAATCCGATTACATCCGCTCGCTGGGACTGGAGCCAGGTAAATATATGATCGGTGTCGGCCGCTTTGTTGGGGAGAAGGGCTTTCACGACTTAATCGACGCCTACCAAAAAGCGGAAATCGACGATCACAAACTAGTGTTGGTGGGCGATGCCGATCACGAAACCCGCTACAGTCGTGACCTAAAACAGCAAGCAAATGCCGCCGGGGTCGTAATGACGGGTTATATCAAGGGTCGAGAGCTGGCACAGACTTTTGCCCATGCTCGCCTGTTCTGCATGCCGTCGTACCACGAAGGCTTGCCGATCGCGCTGCTAGAGGCCATGAGTTACAACCTGCCGGTACTGGTCAGTGATATTCCAGCCAACCTGCAGGTAAAACTGGACGAAGCGAACTATCACAAAACCGGCGATATTGATGACTTGGCTGAGGCTCTGGCTCGGCGACTGCAAACGACTGAAAACGTCGATAACAGTGAACTACTGACAAAGCACTACAATTGGGATGTTGTTGCCGCACAAACGCTGGATGTGTATCGCTCGGTTTGCGAAAATAACAGCCGCGCACGTTAAGTACTATCTGAGTATAACCACAAATAAAGGCAGTACCCACATGAGCACGAAAGACATTGGACGAGTAATACTACTGGGCTTCGATGGTATGGATTTTGATCTTACCACCGAGATGATTAGCCAGGGATTATTACCGAACCTGAAAAAGCTCTCCGATGAAGGTGGCTTTAGCCCACTGCTTTCCGTGTTCCCACCCGACTCGATTCCCGCATGGATCACCACCTTTACCGGCGTCGACCCTTCGACTCATGGCATCATTGATCACGTCAACTATTTACTCGATGACTTTTCGGAATGCCCTATCGATACCAGTGTCTTCCATGAAAAGACCTTCTGGGACCGAATCGGCAAAGACGCGAATAAAAAAGTCGCGGTTGTTAATCCATTCATGGCGTACCCGGTGTGGCCCGTCAATGGCGTGATGGTCAGCGGCCCAGTGTTTGTCGAAGGCGACATTGAGTGTTCAGACGACAGCTATCTAAAAGGAACCTCAATCCCCGAAAGCATCGGCGGCATTGTCAACTTCCCGAACAAAACTAACATGAAGCCCTACTATGACAATATGGTCCGCGATACCCAAGAGCAGGTAGACTTCGGTATTGACCTGATCAGAAATAATGAGATCGACTTCCTGTTTCAAACCATTGTCACGACGGATCGAGTACAACACCATTACTGGCGTTACTGCGACAAAACCGACCCCACCTATCCGGGACCATCTGAAATAGACAACACTATTCCTGAATTTTTCACTCTGATGGACAATATCGTCGGACAGTTTTTGGCCGAACTCAACGACAACGACGTACTGCTCATCATGAGCGACCATGGCCACGGCATGCGCTGTACCGAATGCTTCAACATCAATGAATATCTGCGCCGAAAAGGCTACATGAAGAGTGCCGCAGGCAAGAAAAAGTTCAGCAAAAAGATCATTATCGAGGTCATGAAAAATAAAGTTCTCAAATTTATGCACGATAACAATCTAGAGGACTACATTAGCAAAATCGCCAAGTTCGTACCTAATGCAAAAGCATTAAAGAAGGGCACACACATCAGCAATTTCGACGAAAGTAAGGCGTACTGCCCCGATTTTGCCGGAACCAACCCCTTCGGCGGAATATGCATCAACAAAGAGCTCGTCGATGACTACGATAGCTTTAGAGACCAACTGATGACAGAACTCGGCGAAGTAGAACATGAAGGTGAAAAGATGTTTACCTGGATTCGCAAACGTGAAGACCTGTATTCGGGCGAACTGATCGACCGTTACCCAGATATTTTATACGAAATGCCGCCTCGATATGGAACGGGGTTTTCACTCCATAGCGACCTGGTCACGATCAACCCGACCCACAAAAAAATCAGTGGTGGGCACAAGAAGAACGGCATCTTCTTTGTTAACAAAACGGACCAATGGGACATCAATCAGAAAGACTGTAAGATAACCAACATGTTCGAAACCATCGTATCTTTGTACGGTTTGTCTGGTGACTCTGCAACAACCAAAAGCTTTCTGAACGAAAAGTAATCCGATCGATAAAAAGAGGCTTTATCAAATTGAACAACGAATCATCCTTGACCACGCCTCCCGCGGCTGAGCAACTCTACGAGACCATAACGCCACCATTGGACAGTAATCCATTTTGCTGGCTATCGGGCGGCATGCTGTTGGCACTCAATAAAGTCAGGCATTCGATTCAGGGTTACACATCACCACGAACTTTTCACATCAGCGAGCTCGAAAGAGCCGTGAGATACGACTACTCCGTTGTTGCCTTGTGGAATTTCTTTCTTACCAAGTATCGCGGCAATGACTACTCGGTTAAAGACAAAACCATACTGGAACTCGGCCCTGGCGCAGACCTAGGCGTGGCGCTGATTCTGTTGTCAATTGGTGCGAAAAAATACAATTCACTGGACATCAATAATCTGGTTGATACCGTACCCGACGAACTCTACACCGAACTCTTCAGAATTCTTGGGCAACAAGATAACATTGAAAAAACCGTTGCCGAACTTTCCCGGCAGCTTGAACTGACCAAGCAAAACAAGAACGATCAATTGAATTACGTCTGTGACTCGACCTTCGATATCGGCCGCTTCAAAAACGACGGTGTCGACCTGGTACTCAGCAATGCGGCATTCGAACATTTTGATGATATTCAAACGACCTTTGCACAATTGACCGAGATCGTTAAACCCGGCGGCACTCTGTGTGCCGAGATAGACCTGTCCACCCATACGCGATGGATCAGAGACAAGGATCCGCTCAACATCTACCGCTATTCTCCAAGCTATTACAATACCTTGAAATTCTGTGGCTCACCCAACCGGGTAAGGCCGCAGCAGTATGCCGACTATCTTGATCAGAATGGCTGGTCCAACATCGAGATAATCCCTTACCGAACCCTCGACAAGAACTATGTTGAGCATGTCACGCCACATTTAGCCAAGTGCTTCCATTCCTCAGACAACAGCATGGAAGCCCTTAGCGTTATCCTCTGCGCGACACGATAAGCGCAGGCCATTCCTGATGCGGGTCCTGTTTTCTTACGAACAGCTTTACCCCCCCTATGACGAGGGAGTAAAGAATCTCGCGTACATGATCTATCAGACATTGGATACCGAGCATGATGTCACGTTGATACGCGATATCCCTTGGTTGCCGAATGTCATCAATTCGCTCTTGATCGCACCGAGACTGGTCATCAACTCAGCTTTTAGACGGCCCGTGAAAATCGTATACATCCCTAAGGGCGCATTGACATTTTCTGCAATCATCAAGACCTGGCTGGCAAGCCTTTTCCTGGGTAACAAACTGGTCGTGGTGTCGGTACAACGCAAGGTGCTGTCTCCCAAGCAACGAAACATCGTCAAATCAATCACCCTGAAAAATGTGTTCGCCCTGTCATCACGGCTTGCCGATGAACTCACTGAGATAGGCATTTCTGCTCAGGTTCTTCCTACCGGAATCGATCTGTCACGCTTCTCCCCTATTACCGCTGACAAAACCCTACTTCGATCCCGATACGGCTTGCCGGAGGACAAAAAAATCCTTTTACATGTCGGGCATATCCGGGAGTCGCGTAACATTCTATGGTTTGGTGAGGTACAGAAAGCATTGCCCAATATTCAAGTCGTCATTATTGGCAGTACTGCCACTCAGCAGGACGATGATGTTCGGGTAAAACTGGAGTCGGATGGCGTTGTTTTTCTCCGTGAGGCTTTCTCTGACATCAGCGAGCTGTATCAAGCGGCCGACGTTTATTGTTTCCCGGTCACCGAACTGGAGGGCGCGATGGAAATCCCGCTATCTGTACTCGAAGCAATGGCTGTCAATATACCAGTGATCACCACAAGATTTGGCCGTCTCCCAGAGCTGTTCGACGCAGATGAGTTCTACCGCTATGTTGATAGTTCAGCCGACATTATCTCCGCGCTGGAATCCGGGTTTAACGAAAACTGTGCCAATCGTGAAAAACTTTCCCAGTTCACCTGGGAACACACCACTTCTACCCTATTGAACAGTTGAAGCGACATGATTCTTATCTATCTATCCGGCATTGATGGCTGCGGCAAAACCACACAGGCTGAAAAACTGTCTGCCCGACTCAATGAGGCGGGATTTAATAGCGAGTATCAGTGGCTGCGCTGGGAGCCATCTATTGTTCCCCTAATCAAAAAAATCAAACGACTGCTAGGTCGAAAATCTCGCTCTGCAACCAATTCAGAACAGCTCAAGACCGGCGAAAATGCCGACCATGCCAGCTGGAGCGACTTAAAACAGCGCCTGTTATCAATCGCTCCAATTCGCTGGGTCTGGCTCAAATACGCCACCGACGACTATTTTAGTGCGTACAAAAAAATCAGCCCGACCTGGAAGGCAGACTACGTCATCATGGATCGCTACCTGTTCGATTTCACCATTGATCAGGCTATCAACGTCAGCATGAAACCCGAAGTTCTGGATCAAAAGTTACGCCGATCAGCCGTCGGCAAGATGCAGCGGCCTGATCTGTCCATCATCATCAATCTGCCCGCCGAGATTGGCTACCAGCGAAAAATGGATGGCACGCCGGTAGAGTATCTACAACAGCGAGAGGCCTGTTATCAGGCGTTTGCTACTGGTGAGAATGCGATGCAGGTTGATGGCACCCTGTCGGTCGATGAGATTAACGATATTATTTACACGTGGATCATCGAAAAGATCGGCAAATGAGAAAGCTCTTTCTCTGTGCCGCAAGCTGTGTATTACTGGCCATTCAAAGCTCTCTGGGGCTATGTTCAAAGGATCTATCGTCGCCTTTGGACAACCTTGCTGATAACGTCTGGACCATGATCGGTCCGGGTGATGCAGATCAGGTCACCTCCCTCAGCGTAACTCGAGATGGCTCTGTTTTCTTGGGCAGCGATATCGGTGGAATCTATCTTACGACCAATCAAGGCGATAACTGGTCAGCCCTCAATGTCGCGCTAAACAACTATGACGTCACAACAGCCGTTTTGCCTGCGCCCAACGATTCCAATACCCTGTTTGTAGGCACCCGGGGAGGGTTTTACAAGAGTCAGGATGGTGGGCAGACATGGCGGAATCCACGCAAGGGATTACCCTCGCTGTCAACGCACAAACTCAGTGGCAGCATCGGTGCGATTTCAACCGATCCCTATAACCCTGATAACCTTTATCTCGGATTGGGCTATCGTCAAAGCTCCGACGGAACCACAACAGTCAAAAAACTCAAGTGGTCACGTTATATTTACACGTCCTCCGATCAAGGCGAATCGTGGCGTCCGATCTTGGCGTTCCCAACCCCCTCCAAAGTCACCCAGTTACTGGTCTCTGCAAATCATAAAAATACCATATACGCCGCAACCAGCAGCGGCGTATATCGCGGCAATACACAAACCAATCTATGGCAAGCGATCCTCAAGCAGCCCTGCCTCGGCATTATGGAGTTCAGCGAGAACCCCGAACGACTGCTAGCGGCCTGTGGTACCGCTGGTATCCTTGAAAGCACCTCTTTGGGTCGACATTGGGAACCCCAGAATGCGGGGCTGTTATTCAAAGCCCACAGCAGCGGGCCAGACCGATACTCCATCATCGCCCGCGCCAAACCCGGCACTGACCTCTTTGCAATAAACAGCACTTGGGGCTCTGGCGGCGGCGTTTACAGAAGTACAGATGATGCACGAACATGGCAGCGAGTCACCAATCGTCTGCCTGAATCGTGGCTGCGCAGAAGCTCCCGAATCAATGCCATCGCGTTCGATCAGAATGATTCCGACCTGATCTATATTGGCAGCTCCCGATACGTCTATCGTTCCAGAGACAATGGCAACTCATGGGAGCAATTGATCTCACGCAACACAGGTAGCGGTTGGACACATACTGGTCTCAATATTTTTGGTCACACCCGCGACATCGAAGTCAATCCGACAAACCCTGATCAAATATTCATCGCCACTGCCGATCATGGGATCGCGGTATCAAATGATCGTGGTTATAGCTGGAACAAAATTGGCGAAGAGCCTCGCTACGGTCAATCCTCCGCCGATCTTCAATTTGTTCAGAGGACTGGCGAGGAAAACGCTTCGCTATACAGCGCCAGCTTCACTTGGGGTAACAAATCCTGTCTGTCTGTCACAACCAACTCTGGAAATACTTGGCGCGCACTATGCGACACCCTCGACCCCAATAACCGAGTTATGAAAATCCTCACAAATCCGGCGACTCCCGATCGAATCGTTCTCGGCACCCACAAAGGCATCTTTACCAGCAACAATGCCGGCAATACATGGAGCAACGGTACCAGCGCCTTACGCAATGAAAAAGTCACCGCACTTGCCGCCCACCCATCACGCCCAGACACATTGTTTGCCGGGGCCAAGTCTGGACTGTATAAATCAACCGACGGTGGCAAACGCTGGCTACCCATTCCATTTTTGTCTAACGTGCCCATTACCAGCGTAGCCGTACTTCGCGGGCAACCGGAAACCTTTTTGGTGGGCTCTGAAACCAGTCGCTCGGGGCCTGCGGCATTGTATCGCAGCATCAATAGCGGAAAGTCATGGTATCCCGTCATTAAAAAACTCCACAAATATGTCTCTGGTATTGTCCAACTCCCATCGGATGACTCGACGGTCTATATAGCCATCAATGACCACAACTACCACGACAGAAGTTCAGGCTCTGGGATGTTTGTTAGTACAGATCGAGGCAGAACCTGGTCCGAACAAAATCTGGGGCTTCCAGTGCGACGTGCATGGAATATTTCTGTAGCAGACGCCTATCCTGACTTGGTGTTTTTGTCATCGAATGGAAGTGGCGCTTATGTACTCAAACACCCGCCTAACGCGAATTCCGGCGCAACAACAAAATGAGTTTATTCCGACGTGCGCGCTCTAACCTCATCTGGGTTCTAATGAGTGACGTTGTGGCAAAGGGCGCCACTATTGTTGTCACCATCTATCTGGCACGCGTTCTCGGAGTAACTGAATTCGGTGTACTTGGTCTTGGTATCGCGATCGCCAGCACCTTATGGCCATTAGTTGATCTGGGTACCAACGGGTACGGTACCCGGGAGATTGCGCGTGACCACAGTAATGCGCACACGCTACTGCCCTCATTGAACTCAATGCGACTAACTGCATCTGTAATTGTCCTGATCGCATCGGCAATTGTTATTCAAACCATTGGGTTTGAAGAATCAAAAAAATGGACTATCCTCGCAACACTGCTTTATATGACAACCTATGCCATCACGCCAGACTGGGTGGCTCGAGGTATTGAGCGCATGTCGATAGGCTTTGCCATCAACGCCTTCGTCGCTGGCAGCTTTATTTTAGGCGCCGTTGTCTTAGTATCCGGGCCAGAAGATACGACCACTGCAGGGCTGGTGCGATCTTTTTCCTTCGCAATCGGCGCGATCGTCGGGCTTGTCATTCTCTCTCGGCTAGAGGGTATTCGCTTTCGCTTTACCGCACAATTGGATGATTGGCTATCCCTGATAAGACGGACCTATCACTTTCTTATCAATCGAGTAGCCACCAATCTGGGGCAATACATCCCATTTTTCGCCGTATCTATCATACTGACAGACATGGATACCGGCTTGTTTGCCGCGCCTCATCGTCTGTATATCGTCGCTGTAGGCGGCATGGCCGCAATCACGTCTGCGGTATACCCCATCCTGACGGATCTTTATCAAAAAGACCCTGAAAAGTTTCGTCGTTTTCAGCGCAAACTCGTCGATTACATTTTGTTGCTCTTTATCCCCGCGGCCGGACTTGGAAT
>DTRM01000116.1 GCA_012965975.1 Chromatiaceae bacterium
GGAGTGTTTTGTCACATTTTGGGATCGTGGCGATCCCCTCTCCCTCTGGGAGAGGGTCAAGCTGAGGGGCGTTATTGCGCCAGTACTCGCAATCGGCGCACCGCCAAGACAAACATCAGCCTGATACAGCACCAATGACTGCCCTGGCGTCAACGCACGCTGGGGCGTTTCATACGTTACGTGGATGCCGTTGTCCGCCAACTCAACTGTGCAAGGTTGGGGCGGTTGACGATGCCGCGCCTGGGCGTGGCAGCGCAACGGGAAGTCATCCGGCGATGGCCCAATCCAGTGCATCGAAGTGGTGGTTGCGTGGTTCGAAAACAACAACGGATGTTCGTGCCCCTGTACGACCACCAGTACGTTGTCTGCAATCTGTTTATCGACCACATACCACGGTTCACCCTGACGCCCGGCACGTCCACCTATGCCAAGTCCTTCGCGTTGTCCCAGGGTGTAGTAAATGACGCCTTTATGTTGCCCAATGACTTCGCCTTCCGGGGTCTGAATCTCCCCGTCTTTTTCTGGTAGAAAGCGGGCTAGGAATTCACGGAAACGATGTTCGCCGATAAAACAGATGCCGGTACTGTCCTTGCGGTCATGGTTGGGTAGACCGCAGGAACGCGCAAGGTCTCGAACCTGAGTCTTGTTCATGTCGCCCAATGGAAACAAGGCATGACTCAGTTGGTGCTGGTTCAGCTGATGCAAGAAGTAGGTCTGATCCTTGCCATCATCGACGGATCGTCGTAACTGGAATATACCGTTATCTTCTGTGACGCGCGCGTAATGTCCGGTCGCAATGTGGTCAGCACCGAGACCCATGGCGTGATCGAGAAAACTGCGGAATTTAATTTCACTATTGCACAGCACATCGGGGTTGGGTGTGCGGCCAACTTTGTATTCGGCGAGGAAGTATTTGAATACCTTGTCCCAGTATTCGCTGGAGAAGTTGACCGTATGCAAGGTTATGTCGAGAAAATCGCACACGGCCTGTGCCTCTGACAGGTCTTCCTCCGCGGCGCAATGGGAGTCGGTATCGTCTTCCTCCCAGTTTTTCATAAACAGGCCGAGTGGGACGCAGCCCGACGCTTGCAGGCGTAGGGCGGCAACGGCGGAATCAACTCCGCCAGAGATACCAACAACGATCGAGCTATCTGTCTCCACAGGCCGAACCATACCCGTGAAGAGGACATCGTGCCAATTCCATCCATTCGATGGGTACGGGTTCGCGGGCAAGCCCGCTCCTAAAATACGGAACCCGCGAACAAAGCCTGGTTAGGCCTGCGATTGGATAAGTGCAGGATGATCGAGCAGGTCGGAAAGCATGTCGAGCGGATACATTTTTCCCGCGAGATAGTTGTGTATGCAGCGTTGCACCATCGGGCTACGCAGCTGATCCGTCCGCGCGTCGATTTCGTCAGGCGTCAGCCACAGCGCGCGCAGAATTCCGTCATCGAGCGGACGATGGGGTTCATGCCTGATGCAATCACCGCTGAAATTGACACGCAGGAACGTCAGCACCTTCTGTGGATTCTGCCACAGGTCAATACTGATAATGCCGGTGGCTTCAAACGTCCACGCGGTCTCTTCAAGGGTTTCACGAATAATGGCATCGATAAGGTTTTCGCCCTCGTCGAGATGTCCGGCCGGTTGGTTCAGTACCACCTTGCCGGAGGACATTTCTTCAACCATCAAAAACCTTCCATCTTGCTCGGTCACCGCAGCAACCGTAACGTGAGGTCTCCAAGTAGTATCCATACTTAGTGCATCGTCCTTTTATCAGAGAGTTTGATGTTGGTGAGCAGTTGGCTCTCGCCCGGTGCAAGCCCATCCAGTGTCCACGCATCAATCGAGTAGCGAATCAGACGCAGGGTAGGGCAGCCGGCTTTTGCTGTCATGCGCCGGACTTGGCGATTGCGACCTTCACAAATTGATAACTCAATCCAATGATCGGGCACGTTCTTACGAAACCGAACCGGTGGGGTACGAGGCCAAACGTCAGGGGCATCGATGACACGAGCCTTCGCGGGTCGGGTTTTACCGTTCTTTAACTCTACGCCATCACGTAGTTGCTGCAGAAAGTCGTCATCGGGTGTGCCTTCGACCTGAACCCAATAGGTTTTCCAGACTTTATGTGTCGGATCAGCGATGCGGTGTTTGAATTTGCCATCACCGGTGAGCAGCAACAGACCCTCGCTGTCGCGGTCGAGCCGGCCAACGGTGTAGATGTTCGGGATATCAATAAAATCGGCGAGAGTCTCTCGGCCTTCAGTGTCAGTGAACTGTGAAAGAACGCCATAGGGTTTATTGAACAGCAGAATGTCGGTCATGGGTCTAGAACGTCGACTCAGGCAGGAACAAGCGTACACAGCGTGAACATCCGCCAAGATTGTTACAGAGTGATGTATTTTTCCACGTCCTGACGACATATAACAGTTCCTTATCCGCCGTAATGCGCCGAAAACAGCCAAAAATTGCGTCGTTAGGCCTTTTATCGGCAGAGACCCTGCTAGATGAAGGCTGTTTTGGTGAGTGAGGCAAGGCAAATGTTTTCGAAGTCGGCGTTGGGGATTGCCTGCAGTTTTCTCCTAGTCGCATCCAGCAATTCAAATGCAGTGATAGTGAATACGCTTTGGTTCTTTGGTTCTGGTTCGATTGGTCGGTTAGGTGGCGCACGCAAGAGCGCGAAAGTGACTTCCTACGCATAAAAAAGCCCCGCATCGAGCGGGGCTTAATATATCTGGGTATGCAGTTGGCTATTCGGCCTGTATGTCGCCAGCTTCCACCTCAACGGCGGCTGGGGCGCCAGCTTCCGCGGTTTCAGGCATTTCACCGTCTTCCATTTCACTGCGCCGCAGATTCGCGGCGTGCAGTCCCTTGGGTCCTTGCGTAATATCAAACTCGACCTGTTGGCCGGGCTTTAGTGTTCGATAACCGTCCATCGCGATCGATGAAAAATGTACAAACACATCTTCAGCGTCCTTATCAGAGACAATAAACCCGTATCCTTTCTGATTGCTGAACCATTTTACTGTACCGGTAGCCATGGTTTCCCCCCTGACTGTTGCTGTTTTAATTATTGCTCCAACTTAGTTGGAGTCGGTTATATTGTGCAGAATTGGCGCGGAATTAATTTCCGTATTAAAGAGTTTGCCTCAACTACTTGTTCTGATGCAATAATTTCCTGCATCTGGTGATGTAGTATAGACAGTTCCAGACAAGTTGAGAGATTATTTACGTCGCCTAGTCAAATGTTTGACGGTATATTTTTGATCGTATTTTATGAGTTAAAATCTATAGTTATGAGTGAGCATTCGAATCAACCTGATGATGGAATCGCCGTCCAGGAGGCCAAGCCGAAATTAAAGAAACCTCCCATGTATAAAGTCATTCTGTTAAATGACGATTACACTCCTATGGAGTTCGTAGTGGACGTGCTGGAATCCTTTTTTCAGATGGGCCGAGAGAACGCAACAAGGATCATGTTGCATGTGCATACCCGAGGAGCAGGTATATGCGGGACGTTTGCGCGAGATGTCGCGGAAACCAAGGTCAGTCTGGTAAACGACTACTCGCGTAGTCATCAGCATCCATTGCTTTGCACCATGGAAGAGGCCTGAGATCGTGGCTTCAACAATGAGAGAGTTTGGAACATGTTAAGCAAAGAACTAGAAATCACATTGAACGATGCCTTTCATGAGGCGCGTGATAACAAACATGAATTCATGACGGTGGAGCATCTGCTGTTGTGTCTGCTGGATAATCCCGCGGCCTCAGCGGCGATTCGAGCCTGCGGGGGTGAGAGCGATCGCCTACGCGTAGAACTCATCGATTTCCTCGAAGAGACCACGCCATTGATTCCATCCAACGATACGCGCGAGACACAGCCGACCCTGGGCTTTCAGCGGGTACTGCAACGCGCGGTGTTGCATGTGCAGTCATCGGGGAAAAAGGAAGTCACCGGCGCCAACGTACTGGTTGCGATCTTTGGCGAGAAAGAATCCCAGGCCGCTTACTTACTGGAGCAACAAGACGTTTCCCGGCTGGACGTCGTCAATTACATTGCCCATGGCATCTCACGCTACACCGACACGGATGGCGATGATGACAACTCAACGGGTGAGATCGATGATGACTATTCGGATGACTCATCCCAGAGTTCGCCACTGCGTGCCTATGCGACGAACCTAAATGAACTTGCGATGGCCGGCAAGATCGATCCTCTGATCGGGCGCAAACATGAGCTTGAGCGGATGGTGCAGATTCTGTGCCGTCGACGCAAGAATAACCCGCTGTTGGTTGGTGACGCCGGAGTCGGCAAGACGGCCATAGCGGAAGGTTTGGCGCGTAATATCGTGGAGGGCAGTGTGCCAGAGATATTGCTGGATGCCGAAATCTATTGTCTGGATATTGGTAGCCTGGTCGCGGGTACCAAGTATCGAGGTGATTTTGAGAAACGCCTGAAGTCGCTACTGAGCGAACTGAAAAAGAAACCGCACGCGGTGCTGTTTATTGATGAGATTCACACCATCATCGGTGCGGGTGCAGCCTCGGGTGGTGTGATGGATGCGTCCAATCTAATCAAGCCGGTCCTTGCATCCGGCGATATGCGCTGCATTGGTTCGACCACCTATCAAGAATTTCGCGGTATTTTTGAGAAGGATCGCGCACTGGCTCGGCGTTTTCAGAAAATTGATGTCAATGAGCCCTCGGTTGAGGAGACCTTCTCGATTTTGAAGGGTTTGAAATCACGATTCGAGGAACATCACTGCGTCAAGTACTCGATACCCGCATTACGTACCGCAGCCGAGTTGGCGGATCGCTACATCAACGATCGACATCTGCCCGACAAGGCCATTGATGTGATCGACGAGGCGGGGGCGCATATGCGCCTGCAACCTGCATCCAAGCGTAAAAAGATACTGGGTGTCGGTGATATAGAAAATATTGTCGCCAAAATTGCGCGCATACCGTCGCGCAAGGTGTCCAGCGACGACAAGAAAGCGCTGGAAACTCTGGAGCGCGACCTGAATCTTGTGGTCTATGGTCAGGGCAAGGCACTTTCCACGCTGGTAACCTCAATCAAACTTTCACGTTCGGGTCTGGGTGATCCGAGCAAGCCGATTGGTTCCTTCCTGTTTTCGGGCCCAACGGGGGTCGGTAAAACGGAGGTCTGTCGCCAGCTGGCGCATATCATGGGCATCGATCTGGTGCGTATCGATATGAGTGAGTACATGGAGCGGCACACGGTTTCACGACTGATCGGTGCGCCGCCAGGATACGTCGGCTTTGACCAAGGCGGTTTGCTGACCGAAGAGATCAATAAAACTCCGCATTGCGTGTTGTTGCTTGATGAGGTCGAGAAAGGCCACCCCGATGTATTTAACCTGTTATTGCAAGTGATGGATCATGGCACCTTGACCGACAACAACGGGCGCAAGGCCGATTTTCGCAATGTGATTCTGATTATGACCACCAACGCGGGGGCAGAGCGAATGGATCGGGCATCGATTGGCTTCACCGCGCAGGATCATACCTCGGATGGAATGGAGGCGATCAAGAAGGTCTTTACGCCTGAGTTCCGTAATCGTCTGGATGCCATTGTGGCGTTCAACCCGTTGTCACTCGACGTGATCGGGCATGTGGTTGACAAGTTTCTGGTGGAACTTGAATCACAGTTGGAAGAGAAGAAAGTCAGTATGGTGCTTGATGATGAGGCACGCGTGTGGCTTGCCGAGCGTGGTTATGATCCGAAGATGGGCGCGCGACCGATGGCGCGGCTTATCCATAATGAAATTAAGAAGCCATTGGCAGAGGAGCTGTTGTTTGGACGCTTGCGCGATGGAGGTCGACTGGTGATCACTGTAGCCGACAACAAGTTATCAATCGAAATCGAAGAGCCGGTTTCAGCCTAGCGGGCCCGATAGGTAATCCGACCCTTGGTCAGATCGTAGGGAGTTAGCTGTACCGTAACCTTGTCACCGGTAAGGATACGGATGTAATGCTTGCGCATCTTGCCTGAAATATGGGCATTCACAACGTGCCCGTTTTCCAGCTCAACCTTGAATGTGGTGTTGGGCAACGATTCAATGACCGTGCCTTCCATTTCAATATGATCTTCTTTTGCCATAAATCTGTTTTTGTGTATTTTTCAGCCAACGTAACGGGAAAGTATACCATTACGCGCCAGCTTTATTCGTTATTTCGTCGTCCGGGGTCCATATTTGTTCAATCAGCGTTTCAAACCGTTTGTATTCCCCCTTGTAGGCCATTTTTGGGTACAGGCACGCCAACTTCAGTCGTCGGGTTTCTGCAATCAGTCAGACGATACTCAAACGCCTAGACGCTGAGTCCGCTGGGTGGGGAAATTCGTTACCAGTACATGCCCTTGTTGGGTTTGACGTTGGTCTGGTGGACTCATGTGGATAGGCATAGACGTTGCCAGCTGTTGTCGTCAAACTGCCATTTCTGGGGTTCGTCGGCGTCACAATGAGCCGTAACCAGTTCACAAAATACCTTGCGGGGAATATCGATCGCGCCCAAGCTGGAAATATGTGACGACGCCACTTGGCAATCGATTACTGCAAAGTCCCAAGCTGCCAGTTGTGTACACAAATAGGCCATGGCCACTTTCGATGCATCGGATACCCGGCTGAACATCGACTCTCCAAAGAATACCCGACCGATACTCAAGCCATACAAGCCCCCGACCAACCGCGATCCTTCGCGTACCTCAATCGAATGGGCGACGCCTTCAGTGAACAACTTCTGGTAGGCATTCGACATCTCGTCGGTGATCCAGGTGCCAAGCTCCGCTGTCTCGCCTGCTCGCGGTGTCCGTGACTCGGCGCAAGCGGCGATCACTTCATCAAACGCTTGATCAAAGCTCACGTCATAGCGTTTGTTACGCAGCGTTTTACGCAAACTCTTCGAGATGTGTAATTGTCCAGGGTACAACACCGCCCGAGGGTCTGGCGACCACCACAGAATCGGGTCACCGTCACTGAACCACGGAAAGATGCCGCTGCGATAGGCTTGTATAAGACGAGTGCTGCTGAGATCACCACCCACCGCGAGTAAGCCATTAGGCTCCAATAACGCCTGCGTCGGGTCGGGAAAGGGGCTGTCAGAATCCGCGGGCAGATAGATCAGTTGTTCGGACACGAAGCCGGATCCTGTTTGTACGGACTGTGCAGATTCAACTCGTCGATATAGTCCGTCATCGCGGCGCGTTCCTCCTTCAGAAAGCGACGTATGGCTGTCCGAAATTGAGGCTCGGCAATCCAGTGTGATGACCAAGTGGGCGTCGGTAGAAAACCGCGCGGGATTTTGTGCTCGCCTTGTGCGCCAGGCTCAAAAGTCTTGAGGCCATGCGTGATCGCGTACTCGATCCCGGTGTAATAACACGCATCAAAATGCAGGCAGTCATAATCATGTTGGCAACCCCAGTGGCGACCGTATAGATTTTCGTCGTCACGCATCATAAAAGCCGCTGCGACTATCTTATCATCCTTGCTACACAGTGTTAGCAATGTTTGCTTTGGCAGGGTTTCCGCGAGTGCGATGAAAAAAGATAATGACATGCTGGGATGATGCCCGCGTTTAAAAAACGTCGAGCAATAGTAGCGGTAGAATGTTTCCCATTGGTGATTGGTAGCCTCAGAGCCATCCAGCACGCGTACGGTTATGCCTTGGTCGCGCACGATGCGTCGTTCTCGCTTGATTTGTTTTCGCTTCTTTGACGTCAGCGATTGTAAAAAATCATCGAAGTCGGCGTAGTCGTGGTTGTACCAGTGAAACTGACAGCCGAGCCGCGTCATGAACTCTGTCTCAGCGATCTGTTGATGTTGCTTGGTGACCGGGAACAGGATGTGGACAGACGATATATTGTGATCTTCGGCGTGACGGATCAGTGCGCTACTCGCCTCGCGGATGGCTTCATCAGGGTCGATGCCCGAGCCAATTAAAATCCGCGGCCCGGTGGCCGGGGTGAACGGTATCGCGGCGACCAGTTTGGGATAGTACTCGAGGCCTGCACGGGCGTAGGCATCGGCCCAAGCCCAATCAAATACAAACTCGCCCCAAGAGTCGAGTTTTTGATACAGCGGCATTGCTGCTATGAGTTGGTCTTGCGAGTCGCGTAGTAGCAGATGGTCGGGTCGCCAGGCGGTGTCGAGACCCACGCACTGATGGTCTTCCAGTGCCGCCAGGAAGGCGTAGGAAAGAAACGGATTGCGGGTGTCATTGAGCTGCCGCCAGTCCTTTTCTGATACGCTGCGAATCGAGCCGACAAACTCCGCGTGCAAACGTGTGCTCGCGGAGTTACTTGAGGGCGTCGAGATAGCGTTCCGCATCCAGCGCGGCCATACAGCCGGTACCGGCCGAGGTAATGGCTTGTCGATAGATATGGTCACTGACGTCGCCGGCCGCATACACACCCTCGACACTGCAGGCCGTGGCATTGCCGGCATTGCCGGAGTTGACGATGAGATAGCCGCCGTTCATTTCCAGCTGACCTTCAAAGATACCGGTGTTGGGCTTGTGTCCAATGGCGATGAAGACGCCATGCAGATCGAGTTCGGATATCTCATCGGTCTTGACGTTGCGAATTCGCGACCCGCTGACACCGCTGTCGTCACCGGTGACTTCTTCCAACACGTGGTCCCAGTGAATAGTGACGTTGCCGCTTTTGGCTTTCTCTATCAACTGATTCGACG